>JBCAXP010000020.1:0-23406 GCA_038533995.1 Pseudomonadota bacterium | reverse complement strand
TGTGACTGATAACCACGTGGGCGCCATCATTGTTGGCCGCGTCGGCCTTTAGCTGGTCGACAAAGAGTCTGCGAATGTGATCCTGCACCTGGTACTCCTCACCCGGCCGCGGGGAGAAGCGTGCGTTGAAGAGGTAATGGTGCACATCCTTCAACAACACTTTCATCAGGCGGCGCTTGATGAACCAGGGTATCGGCACCGCTTCGAAGGAGATGCCCTCAAGGTCGTCTTCGTTGCCCGCGACCGCCGGCGGTGTGTAGTCCTCGCCCTCAGGGGAGTCGGCGTCGAAGCGCAGCCTGCTGCGAAAACCTTCCACGAACGCTTTTTCATCCGGCGGAAGATCGTCAATCCACTGAAGGTCTTCATCGCTCGCTGCGGTTCCCACACCCTCGTCCACGCTCTCGAAGTCTGCGTCCGGCTCGGCGGGCTCGGCGTACATGACGTCTGCCCAGTAGACCATCGACGTGGTTACACCTTCAGCGGGGAGATCAAGCCCGCCCTGGGCGAGGTGTGCTTCCCAGTTTTCGAGCAACTTTTCTTTCGGCGGCTTGTTGGCGATACCGTGGATAAAGGTGACGTGCGGCATGGGATGTCCTCCTTTTCGTGCGCAACGAAAGCGTAGTTCAGAAACGGCCCGTGTTCCAGTCTTGCGCGCAGCTAGCGGGCGCGCAGCGGTGCAAGCTCCTCGACCGCTGCGGTGAAGGTGTAGAAGCCGTTGGTAACGCGGATGTTCTCAAGGCCGCGGCCTGCGGCGAGGCTGCGGGCCAGTCGCACATCGGATGCGCTGGGCGCCGGCACCCCCAATGTGATCGTGTCGCCTTCCCGCTGCAACGTATGGTTGTGGAGCATGTACCAGAACGACCAGCCACGGCTGAGATACGAATCGACAACGTCAAAACCGTAAACCGCCTTGGGTGGGAACAGTTCGTTCCCCGCGCCGAAGACAACGGCGATTTCCTGTATGCCAGCGCTTTCTCTGCGCAACACCGAGGCAAGAAACTCCGTGGGCCTGTCGAGCTGTAGGAACCTGGCGTTCTGTTCGGCGAACAGCAACGCGTCCAGGTACGACACCGGCTTGATAGCGCCGACGTCGCCACGGTAGATCAGTGCATTGTTGTGCAACTCGTCAGCCCAGATCGACGGGTCCGTCTGTTCCTCCTTCGGCGGTACATGCAGAGACGGAAGCCGCACGTCGGCACCGGCGCTGCGAACGGCGTCCCGAAAGGCAACAAAGCTGCGATCGTCAGGCAACTCGAGGCTGTCGTCGACGTCGCGCTGTGCGTACGTCCACACCTTAAGTACGAGTCCGTCCTTTTCCAGCAACGTTTCCGGCGTCGTCGGAAACACGCAGGGCCCACCGTTTCGATCGGCTGGTGCGGATGACCGATTCGCAACGGGGGCCTGTGCGCTTGCGGCATCGTGCGGCGGCTGCGCGCAGGAAACGCCAACCGTGGCACAGAGCAGACACGCGATGCGGCGAAACGTCGTCAATGCCATGTCATTTCATCATTGCCCCATCAGTGTTCGTGCGGCAGCGTTACTCCGCGCCTTCCGAGGGCAGCACGAGAAACAGCGGCACGTGTGCGGTGCGGCCATAGCTGCCGTCCACGGCCACGCTGGCCTGCCCATCGCTGTGCCAGTTGACGGCCAGCATGGACGTTGTAAAGCGGTCCGAGCGCGGCAGGCACTCGTCGAAGGATACCGTGGCCGTGGCGTCGCCGTTTGCATCGGCAACAAATACGCCCGCTTCGCCGTCGCTGCCGGTCACTGGCAGGTCCAGCTGGCCGGAGGCGGGGGCGCTGCTCGGCGTGGCGAGGTAGGCGTGCCACAGCGAGTAGACGCCGCCTGGCACCAGGCCTGAAAACTCGGCGCGAAGCGTCCCGCGGCCTTCACTGCACGCGTAGCTCGCCACGCCCTTGTGATTCTGCCAGTCGGCGAGCGTCAGCCCGAGGGCTTCGCCTTTCGGAAAGGGCTGATTCAGTGCCGGGTCGAACGGGTTGTGCGCGGCGCCTTCGGCGCTGGCGAAGAGCGGCATGCCGCTGTTGCGCTCGGCGTCGGACGCCCGGTACACCATGCCGGAGCCCGGCTCCCGTTCGACGAACACATCCTGCTGGGGCAGGTCGAGCGCGGCGGGGGTCATAAAATCGAGCCGCTCGAGGGGCTGTCCGACCCGCGCCTCACTCTGGGGTATCAGTGCGGTCGTCATCATGATCGTGGCCGTGGCCAGCAGCGGTGCACGATGGAGATTCTTCGTCTTCTGTTTAGCTGTCATGGTCCTTCTCCTGCTCGGTGTTGGTTGTCCGGCGGTGTAGCGCCGTTCGATGGTTAGCCAGTCTGCCGGGGTCGGGCCGTGGGGTCCTGACCGCCGGCTGATCGTTGCTTGACCATTGCGTGACCGTCCGTGGGTCGCATCAAAAACACCGATAAATCAATGGGTAGAGCCGTGCGGCGTCCGCTGGCGATGGGCCGGGCGCAGGCGCCGAATTCGGGCTGTGTTACCTGTAAAAGCGACGGAAAAGGCGCAACGACCTCATCCGCGTTACAAGTCGCGGAACGGCCGCACCGTGTGAGGGCAGGTTGGGGAGGGGCGCTGGCGCGCCGTCAGGCGCCGGCAGTGCCCTGGTGGATGTCGCTGAGTACCGGCATGCCGGGGATGCCGGCCAGGCGATCGCGGCCGGACTGCTTGGCGCGGTACAGCGCCTTGTCAACGCTCTCGACAAACGCGTCCGGGTCGTCCGTGGGCCGGGGACGGCAGGTGCCGACGCCGATGCTGATGGTCACGAACGGCCAGTCTTCACGCGGATGCGCGAGGCACAGCCTGCGGACGCCGCGCAGCAGCCGCTGGGCATTGTCGATAGCGCCCTTGGCTGGTGTCATCGGCATCAGCACGGCGAACTCTTCGCCACCGATGCGGCAAATGCTGTCGAACTCTCGTGCGACCGCTTTTTCCAGGGCCCGACAAATGCGTTTCAGGCACTCGTCGCCCTGCGGATGGCCGTAGCCGTCGTTGTAAGCCTTGAAGTGGTCGATATCCAGGTAGATGAGTGACAGCTCACTTTCCTGTCGAACGGCGCGGCGCCACTCTCGGGCGTACTGCGTATCGAAGTAGCGCCGGTTGAACACTCCGGTAAGCTCATCGGTTTGCGCGAGCGCCTTGAGCCGGGGAATGGACTCCTCGACGGTCTGGCGCAGCCGGCTGTTCTGCCGCAGCAGGCGGCGCCGTTCCGCGGTTTCGTCGTCCAGGCGCTGCCGAAGCGAGCGCATCTTCTCGCTGGCGGCGGTGCGGGTCTGCAGTGTCACCAGCAGGTGGCTGGCGTGGTTGGTCTGTTCACTGGTAAGCGGCTGCAGCTGCATATGCAGCGGCTTGCTGTCTTCAGACTGTCGGACGAGCAGCGGCACGGTGCCGCAACAGCGCAGGACGCTTTGTAGCGCAGCGCGAAGCTGCTCCCTCGATTCAAACAGGTCATTGAGCGTGCCTGGTGCGTCCGAAACGCCCAGTAGCTCGCGGGCAGCGCTGTTCACGCAAAGCACATTGCCCTCGCGATCCGTCAGAAGCGTGGCCTTGGGCGACGCGTCGATGATCGTCTTGAGCGAATTGAGGTTTAGTGGCGTCAACATATTCCTTGCCGCTGGCTGACCGCGCCTCAGCCATGTCCTTGCAATGTGCAGACTGCCAAACCGCAGTCAGGCCCGATACCCGACATGATGCACAAGCCAGTGCGGGTGCGCACCCTGTCGCTATTTGGCCACCGTTTGCTGCGCGGCTGGCACTCGATATCCTTCATTTGCGATCCGTTTTCCGCCGGATGGTTCCCCCCCAGGCCCTTCGGAGCGGGGTGCCCGACACTATGTCAAATTGCCTTGAATTTACCGTAGAACGGCAGGCTGGAATGTCAAGTGCACAGGTCACAGAATCTGAGCGGCGGGTCAGTCGGTGACCGCACCCTGCGATGCGCAGCCCACCAGGCGGGCGTATTTTCGAAGCACTCCGGACACGTCGCGCTGCGGCGGGCCGGTCCATTGCTCCCGGCGCCTGGCGATCTCCGCTTCCTCGACGTCCAGCGTGATCGTGCGAGCCACGGCGTCAATCTCGATGCGGTCGCCGTCTTCCACGAGGGCAATGAGACCGCCATCGGCCGCTTCCGGGGCTACGTGACCCACGACGAAGCCGTGGCTGCCCCCGGAGAAACGTCCGTCGGTAATCAGCGCAACCTTGTCACCGAGGCCCTTGCCCATCAATGCGCTCGTCGGGCTCAGCATTTCGCGCATACCGGGGCCGCCCTTTGGGCCTTCATAGCGAATCACGATCACGTCGCCGGCAACCACGGTGCCATCGAGAATTGCACGCAGCGCCAACTCTTCAGAGTGGAAGACCCGCGCGCTGCCCGAAAACCGCTCGCCTTCCTTGCCGGAAATTTTGGCGACGGCGCCGGAGGTGGCGAGGTTGCCGTACAGCACCACGAGGTGGCTGTTTTTGCGGATCGGGTTGTCGAGCGGACGCACGATAGTCTGGTCGTCGGGATAGGGCGCCACTGCCGCCAGGTTTTCGGCAACGGTTTTACCGGTGACGGTCAGACAGTCTCCGTGCAGCAGATCGGCATCGAGCAGCATCTTCATCAGCGGCTGAATGCCGCCGATCTGGATGAGCTCAGACATCAGGTAGCGCCCGCTCGGCCGCACGTCGGCCAGCACGGGCACGCGGGCGCCAATCCGCGTGAAGTCTTCGAGTGACAGTTCCACGTTCATCGCCCGCGCCGCGGCGAGCATGTGCAGTACAGCGTTGGTGGAGCCACCCAGCGCAATGGTCACGGTCACCGCGTTTTCGAACGCTTCCCGTGTCATGATGTCGGCCGGCAGCGTGTTGGATCGAATCAGTTCGACAACCGCGGCGCCGGCCCGCTCGCAGTCTGACAGTTTGCTGTCAGAGACCGCATCCTGCGCGGAACTGTCGGGCAGGCTCATGCCCAATGCCTCGATCGCCGATGCCATCGTGTTCGCGGTGTACATGCCACCGCACGAGCCGGGCCCCGGAATCGCAGTGCGCTCGACCTCGGCCAGTTCTTCATCGTCGATCTTGCCCCCGGCGTGACCGCCCACCGCTTCGAACACCGAGACGATGTCTCGCCGTTTTACGCCCGGCCGAATGGTGCCGCCGTACACAAACACGCACGGACGGTTCATCCGCGCCATGCCGATCAGGCAGCCCGGCATGTTCTTGTCGCAGCCGCCGATCGCCACAAAGCCGTCAAAGCCCTCGGCGCCAACCACCGTTTCGATGGAGTCGGCGATCACTTCGCGCGACACGAGCGAGTAGCGCATACCGGGCGTGCCCATCGAAATACCATCCGACACCGTGATGGTGTTGAACACGAGGCTCTTGGCGCCAGCCGCGTCGGCGCCGGCGGCGGCCCGGTCAGCCAGCTCATTAATATGCATGTTGCACGGCGTGATGTTCGACCAGGTCGAGGCGATTCCCACCTGCGGGCGAGCAAAGTCGGCGTCTTCAAAGCCCACGGCGCGCAGCATCGCGCGGCTGGGCGCGCGTTCCGGTCCGTCGACCACGATGCTGGAAAAGCGGCGGTTGCGGTTGTCTTCAGTCATGCGGTGTTTCCTCGGCGCTACTCGATCACGCTACTTATTAATAGGGTCGCCGCCATTTAACTGGATTTGACCGCGCCGCGCACCCGCAACGCGGGTATTTGACAAGATATAGCCTTTGTGGTCGTATTGATCGTGCATCGCATCGTAACTATGGTACTTGCGCTCGTGGCACCTTTGTCTGTAGCAACCAGCCTGCCCGCCAGCCGTTCACGGCTGGAGCGCGCCGTGTTGCGTCCCGCAGACGAGCTTCTTCTTGACCTTACGCTTCTCCTTCCGGGGAGATAACGTCGGGGCGAGTCAAGTCAAGCAAACACAAGCGATCACTAAGATGACAGACCCCGCACCGGCAACGGCAGCGGGTTTTTTTTTGCATGAAGAACTTTTTTTCGACATTTCTTATGAACCGGGGGGCAGCACGGCTGACAGCACTGCCCACGGCAACCGGAGCGAACGATGACTCAGGCTGACACATTGACGATCTTCGACACGACACTGCGTGATGGCGAGCAGGCCCCTGGGTGCAGCATGACCCTCCAGGAAAAGCTTCGCATGGGCAGGGCGCTTGCCGATCTCGGCGTTGACGTCATCGAAGCCGGCTTTCCGGCGTCGTCTCCCGGCGATTTCGAGTCGGTGCAAACGCTTGCCCGTGAGATCGAGGGGCCGACGATCTGCGGCCTGGCGCGCTGCAATCCCGGCGACATCGACCGCACCGCGGAGGCTATCGCAGACGCGAAGGCGCGGCGCATTCACGTGTTCATCGCCACCAGCCCGATTCATCTCGAGCACAAGCTGAACATGACCAAGAGCGAGGTGCTCGCCGAGGCGATCAAGGGCGTCGAGCAAGCGCGCGGCCTGTGCGATGACGTGGAATTCTCCGCCGAGGACGCGCTGCGCACCGAGCCTGAGTACCTCGCCGAGGTGTTTGAAGCCGCCATCGCCGCAGGAGCGACCACTGTGAACGTGCCCGACACCGTCGGTTACACGATGCCCGGTGAAATGCGCAAGCTGGTCGCGTATCTCGTCGACAACGTGAAGGGCATCGGTGACGTGACTATCAGCACGCACTGCCACGACGACCTGGGGCTTGCAGTCGCCAACAGCCTGTCGGCGGTGAGCGCAGGTGCGCGCCAGGTGGAGTGCACGATCAACGGTATCGGTGAGCGGGCCGGCAACTGTTCACTGGAAGAAGTGGTGATGGCAATTCGCACGCGCCCGGACCTCTACCCGGTAACCACCAACATCGACACGACGCGTCTGTACCCGACCAGCCGCCTGCTGACGACGGTAACCGGCATGCAGGTCGCCAGGAACAAGGCCATCGTCGGCGCAAACGCGTTTGCCCACGAGGCAGGCATTCATCAGCACGGCATGCTCAAGCATTCCGAAACCTACGAAATCATGCGCCCGCAGGACGTCGGCATCGTCGGTACCAACCTGGTGCTTGGCAAGCACAGCGGCCGCCATGCGCTGCGCGATCGCGCGGCAGAGCTCGGCTACGAACTGGACGACGCGGAACTGGCGCGGGCGTTCAAGCGCTTCAAGGCGCTGGCGGACAAGAAGAAGGAAGTGTTCGACAGCGACATCGAGGCGCTCGTGTTGCGTGCCAACGTCGGCACGCTGGGGCCATGGTCGATTGAAGCGCTGCACACCACGTCGGCCAGCGACGCCAAATCCAGTGCGCAGGTCCGCCTCTCGCACACCAACGGCGACGTGGCCGAAGGCAGTGCACGCGGCAACGGCCCTGTCGAGGCGGCGTTCTGTGCCATTGAGGAAGCGGTGGATCTCAAACCGCGCCTCGAAGCGTTTGACGTGCACAGCGTGAGCGTTGGCGAGGACGCGCAGGGTGAGGTGTCCGTGACGCTGGAGTACGACGGCAAGACCTTCCGCGGACAGGGCGTGCGCACCGACATCATCGAGGCGGGTGCACGAGCCTTCCTGCAGGCGATCAACCGCATCGAGTCCCACCGCGAGCGCAGCCGGTCAGACCGTGCATCCCGCACACAGGGTGCGGCCTGAATGGCGGCGTCAGCGCCCGGCGCCGCGAGCCTGTATGACAAGGTCTGGCGGCGCCACGTTGTCGTGCCGGAAACGGACGATGCGCCGGCCGTGCTCTACATCGACCTGCATCTCGTCCACGAGGTAACCTCGCCGCAGGCGTTCCAGGTTCTTCGTGAGCGTGGGCTCACCGTTCGCCGTCCGGACCGCACGCTGGCCACCGCGGATCATTCGACGCCCACGGACGCACCGTCACTGGCAGGCCTTCGCCAGGCCAGTAACCCGGCGGCCCGCCAGGTGCAGCTGCTGGAGGCCAACTGCCGCGAATTCGGAATCGATCTTCACAGCATCGACAGCCCGAGCCGCGGCATCGTGCACGTCATCGGACCGGAGCTCGGGGCGACGCAGCCCGGCAAGACGATTGTGTGTGGCGACAGCCACACCAGCACGCACGGCGCCTTCGGCGCCCTGGCGTTTGGCATCGGTACCACGGAAGTGGGCCATGTGCTGGCGACCCAGTGCCTGCTTCAGCGCAAAGCCCGTTCCATGGCGGTGAACATCAACGGCAAGCTCGCCGACGGCGTCGGTGCCAAGGACGTCACGCTGGCGGTGATCGGTGCCATCGGTGTCGCCGGCGGCACCGGGCACGTGCTCGAGTATCGCGGCGACACGGTCCGCGCGATGTCGATGGAGCAGCGCATGACCCTGTGCAACATGTCCATTGAAGCCGGCGCCCGCGCCGGCATGGTGGCGCCGGATGACACCACGTTCGAGTATCTGGCTGGCCGACCCATGGTGCCGCGGGGCGAGGCGTTCGACGCGGCAGTAGCCGACTGGCGCGGGCTTGCCGGCGACGCCGGCGCGGCCTTTGATTCCGAAGCGAGCGTCGATGCGTCATCGCTCGAACCGATGATTACCTACGGAACGAACCCCGGCATGGTGTTACCCATTACCGCCACGGTGCCAGACCAGGGCGGTGACGCGGCGCGCCGCAAGGCGCTGGACTACATGGGGCTGTCCGCCGGTGAGCCGCTCATCGGTAAACCGGTGAACGTCGTGTTTGTCGGTAGCTGCACGAACTCGCGCCTGAGTGACCTGCGCGACGCGGCGCGCGTGATGCGCGGCCGCCGGGTCTCGGACGGCGTGCGCATGCTGGTGGTGCCTGGCTCGCAGGACGTCAAGCGCCAGGCGGAGGCCGAGGGGCTGCACGAGGTCTTTCTCGCAGCTGGCGCCGACTGGCGCGAGTCCGGCTGCTCCATGTGCATCGCCATGAATGGCGACAGCGTGGCCGCCGGTGAGTACTCCGTCAGCACCAGCAACCGAAACTTCGAGGGCCGCCAGGGGGCCGGTGCGCGAACGCTGCTGGCAAGTCCGGCAACCGCCGCCGCCGCTGCCGTGACGGGCCACGTGGCCGATCCCCGGCCGCTGCTCGGATAAGCCCGCTGTTCGGATAAGCCCGCTGTTCCGATAAGGAATTCTCATGACAAAGATTGAACGCATCGAGTCGCGCACCGTCGTGCTGCCAGCGGCGGATATCGACACCGACCAGATCATCCCCGCGCGCTTCCTGACAACCACCACGCGCGCCGGTCTTGGCAAGCACCTGTTTGCGAACTGGCGCTACCTCGAGGACGGCAGTGATAACCCGGACTTCGTGCTGAACACGGCGCAGGCCCAGGGTTGCAATATTCTCGTCGCGGGCGACAACTTCGGCTGCGGTTCCTCGCGCGAGCACGCACCGTGGGCGCTCAGGGATTTCGGTTTTCACGCAGTGATCAGCTCATCGATTGCCGATATATTTCGCAGCAATGCGGCCAAGAACGGCCTGGTGCCGGTGCTGGTGTCGGACGAGTGCCATGCCTGGCTGCTGGCGAACCCCGGCGCTGCCGTCAGCATCGATGTGGACGCATGCACCGTGTCGCTGCCCACCGGCAGCGTGGAGTCATTTCCCCTCGATGCGTTCTCCCGTTACTGCCTGCTAAACGGTGTCGACGAGTTGGGCTTTCTGCAACAGCAGATGCCTGCCATTGAAAGCTACGAGGCCAATCGATGAAAGCAAAAATTGCGGTGTTGCCCGGTGACGGTATCGGCCCGGAGGTGACGCGTGCAGCCGTGCAGGTGCTGCGGGCGATCGGCGAGCGCTTCGGTCACCAGTTCGAGCTTACCGAGGCGTTGATCGGCGGCTGTGCGATTGACGAAACCGGCGAGCCGCTGCCGGATGCGACTCGCGCCCTGTGCCAGGACAGCAACTCGGTGCTGCTGGGCGCGGTGGGCGGGCCGGCCTGGTCCGACCCCGAGGCAAAGGTGCGGCCGGAGCAGGGCCTCCTGCAGCTGCGCCAGTTTCTCGGCCTGTACGCAAACGTGCGCCCGGTGGCCCCGCACGCCGCGTTATTCGACGCTTCGCCGCTAAAAGCAGAGCTGCTGCAGGATGTGGATCTCGTTGTCGTTCGTGAACTGACCGGCGGCATTTACTTCGGCGAGAAATGCCGCACGCTGCACCAGGCGAGCGACCTGTGCGTCTACACGATCAAGGAAGTCGAACTGATTGTGCGCATGGCGTGCCGCCTGGCCCGAACCCGTCGCTCGAAAGTCACGTCTGTTGACAAGGCGAACGTTCTCGAAACTTCCCGCCTGTGGCGCAGCGTCACGCAGCGCATCGTGCAGGAGGAGTTCCCGGACATTGAACTGGAGCACCTGCTCGTCGATGCCGCGGCAATGCACCTGATCAGCCGGCCGCGCGACTTCGACGTCATCGTTACCGAGAACATGTTCGGCGACATACTCACCGACGAGGCGTCGATGCTCTCAGGGTCGCTCGGCCTGCTGCCGTCGGCGTCGATCGGCGATGGCGACGGACCGGGTCTCTATGAACCCATTCACGGCTCGGCGCCGGACATTGCCGGGCGCGGCATTGCGAACCCCTACGGCTGCATCCTGAGTGCGGCGATGATGCTGCGCTACTCGCTGGGGCTGGCCGAGGAAGCCGCGGCGGTGGAGGCCGCGGTCGAAGATGCCATCGAGAGTGGCCTCAGAACGGTGGACATCTGTATCGGTGGTGAGGAGGCGGTGTCTACAGACGCCATTGTGCGTGGCGTCGTTGCACGCATCACCGCGGAGCGCCCGGCCCGCGAAGTCCTGCACTAGTTAGTGGGCCGTGCGGGGCGGCGCACTAGCTCACGGGCAGCCGTTGGGAAGCGCTGACGGGCCCGGCGGCTGGAAGAACAGCTGCTTCATAACGCTCAGGTCGGCGAAATTGACGACAGTGTCACCGCTGAAGTCCAGCAGCGGGTCGGTTCCGAAAAAACCTGCCTTCAGCAGTCCAAGGTCGGCAAAGTTGGTGACACAGTCGTTGTCGACGTCGGTGTCACAGGCGTTGCCGAAGCCGTCGGCGTCGCTGTCGGTTTGCTCAGGGTTGGCAGCCAGCACGCAGTTGTCCAACAGGTCTGGCTGGCCGTCGCCGTCGGCGTCATCCGACAGGTTGGCATTCACAAACGTGTCGAACTCCCGCTGCAGCAAACCAATGGGATCGGTCGTTGTATTGGGGGAGCGCGTGTTCAGGCGCATGAACGGCTGGTTCAGTGCGTCGTCCGGCCGGGTGACACTGATGTAGGCTGACAGCGACGAGGTTTGCAGGCAGCGCGAGTCTGCCATCGGTTCCCTCGCGGCCTGCAGCGCAGCCATCAGGCGCTCACCGAGCCAGCCATCGGTTGCAAGGAATGCCGCTTCCATCTGTTCAATGATGGCTTCCCCAGACAGAATGTTGCCGGCGATGGCGTAGGTGGGCCCGGTCAAACCGGCGGCCACCGGAAAGTTCTGCGAACCGGAAAAGGTCACGGAATGCAGGAACGGGGTGTCGCCAAGGTCAACGATCAGGTACTGGCGCAGCTCGGGGCTTCCACTCTGGTCATTGGCGAGGAGCCACTCCAGCGTCTGCTGTGCGCTGTCGCCGTCAATCAGCCGCTGCTGGCCGGCCTCCAGGTTTGGCACCGATACAAAGGACTGCGCGTTGATTGCGCCCTTGCCGGGCGCAAAGCGCGACAGCAGCGAGCCTAAGTCCGAGTCGGACACGCAGGTGGCCGCGGCGCTGCCAAGCTCGAGGGTCTGCGCGTCGAAGGCGACGATTGAAAACGTGGCGTGCACACCCGAGCCCGCCAGCAGCGAGGTGCCGGCAAAGACAGTGGCGAGCAGGCGGGACAGGCGGCGTGCGGCGGGCGTTTTTCTCATTGTTGGAATCCTCGTCGACAAATAGCGCTTCGACAGTGTACCCGTGGCAGGGCAGGAGGCGCTTGTGCGCTCAGCTACTGTTGGCGGGGGCGCTGCTGTCGGGCGCCGGCGTTTTCTTGTCATCATGACGCCGGTGGAGCTCGGTAGCAACGTCGGCAAGGGACAGGTTGCGGCGCTTTAACAGAAGCAGCAGGTGAAACAGCAGGTCGGCGGACTCTGAAACCACTTCCGCGTCGTCGCCCGCGGTGGCCGCCAGCGCGACCTCAACGCCTTCCTCGCCGACCTTTTGCGCGATGCGGCGGAGGCCGCTTGCGGCCAGTTTCGCCGTATAACTGCTGTCGGGCGCCTCGTTAAGGCGCTTTGCGATCACCTGCTCCAGGGTGCCCAGGAAGCCAAAGCCGGACTGCGCGGCGCGGCCGTCGAAGCACGTGACGGTGCCAGTGTGACAGACCGGGCCGGTGCGGCGTGCACGCACGAGCAGCGTGTCGTTGTCGCAGTCGCTGTCGAGATCAACCAGGTGAAGCCGATTGCCCGACGTCTCCCCCTTGGTCCACAGCGCCTGGCGGCTGCGGCTGAAAAACGTTACCAGGCCGGTGTCCAGCGTTTTGTTCAAGGCATCCTGGTTCATGTACCCGAGCATCAGCGTGTGCCCGGACACGGCGTCCTGCACAACGGCCGGCACCAGGCCGCCGGTCTTCTGCCAATCAACAGTGGGCCTGTCAACAGTTGGACGATTCATCACTGCCGCACCTCGATGCCTTCCCCGGCGAGGTACGCCTTGAGATCGCCAATTGCGATCTCTCCGGAGTGGAACACACTGGCCGCAAGCGCACCTGAAACCCGTGCGCCGGTGAAGACGTCACGAAAGTGCGCCATGGCGCCAGCACCGCCCGATGCGATCACCGGAATCGTCGCCCGCGACTGTACTGAGCTTAACTGGTCGATGTCGTAGCCCTTGCGGACGCCGTCTTCGTTCATGCAGTTGATGACCACCTCGCCGGCGCCCCGGTCCTGTACCTCGGTCAGCCACTCGAGCGTGTGCCGGGCCGTGGCGTGCGACTTGTCGGGGTCACCGGTGTTCGCGTGTACCCGGAAGCTGCCGTCCTCGCCGCGGAACGAGTCGATGCCAACGACAACGCACTGCGCGCCGAAGCGCCTGGCGAGCGTATCGACGAGGTCCGGGTCGGCAAGGGCCGGCGAGTTTATGGACACCTTGTCAGCGCCGTTCTCGAGCACTTCCAGTGCGTCGTCGCTGGAACGGATGCCGCCGGCTACGCAGAACGGAATGTCAATTTCCGCGGCCGCGTCGCGCACCCAGTCGCGGGACACGCGTCGCCCGTCGGGGCTGGCGGAGATGTCGTAGAACACCAGCTCATCCGCGCCTTCGCGGCTGTAGCGCCGGGCGAGCGGCACGATGTCGCCGACGATTCGGTGGTTGCGAAACTGTGTGCCCTTGACGACGCGCCCGTCACGGACGTCGAGGCACGGGATTATGCGCTTTGCAAGAATGTCGCCACCTCCTCGAGGGTGATGCGGTTGTCGAGCAGTGCCTTGCCGACAATGCTCGCGTCAACGGGTATCGCAGCCAGCGCCGTTATGTCGGCGGCGCTGCGCACGCCGCCCGATGCCTGGAAGCGCACGGCGGGAAAACGTCGCACACACTCTGCATACAGCGCGGTGTTCGGGCCGGTCATGGCGCCGTCCCGGCTGATGTCGGTGCACAGCACGCTGGTCGCCGCAGCGCCGAAGTCCTCAAGCACGTCCCACAGCGAACGCTCGCTGCTTTTCTCCCAGCCGCTTGTAGCCAGGAGCGGGGTGCCGCTTTCGAGCCGAACGTCCAGTGCAAGCACAAAGCGCTCCACGCCGAAACGCTGCATCCAGCCCTTCACGCGTTCGGTGTCGTCAACGGCAACGCTGCCGACGACCACGCGGGCGGCGCCGGCGGCAATAAACTGGGCAACGGCACTACCGGTGCGAATGCCGCCGCCGCACTGCACGGACAGGCCAGGTATTGCCGCGATCTCACGAATCGCATCGAGGTGGGCCGGCATGCCGCTGCGAGCGCCGTCAAGGTCGACGATGTGCAGCAGGCGCGCCCCGCCGTCGCGGTAGCGTTGTGCAATCTCGAGCGGATCCGTCGAGAAGCGGGTGACCTGGTCGAAGCGTCCCTGGTGCAGTCGCACGACTTCACCCTGGTGCAGGTCGATAGCGGGAATCAAAAGCATGGTGTCAAAAGGTCAGGAAATTGGCGAGTATCTGCGCGCCGGTTTTGCCCGAGCGCTCCGGGTGAAACTGCACGCCGTGAAAGTTCTTGTAACTCACAGCGGCGGCAAAGCGCACGCCGTAGTCGGACCACGCCGCCGTCTGTTCGCTAAACGATGCTGCAAAGCTGTGAACAAAGTAGCAGTGCGCGCCGTCATCCACGTTGGCAAACAGCGGGTGGTTGTCGACCGGCCGCAGCCGGTTCCAGCCCATGTGGGGCGTTGGCATCTCGGCCGAGGGCTCAAACCGCTCGCAGCGGCCCGGAACCACGCCGAGGCACTGCGTATTGTCCTCATCCGAGCCTTCCAGCAGCAGCTGCATGCCAAGGCAAATGCCCAGTACCGGCTGACGCAGCGTGGGAACCACCGCGTCGAGCCCGCTCTCGCGGAGCTGCGCCATGGCGTAGCCGGCGGCGCCGACGCCGGGCAGCAGCACGAGCTCGGCATCCCGGATGCGGGCAGCGTCCTTCGTGACCTCCGCCTCCTGGTCCAGCCGCTGGAGCGCAAACTGCAGCGAGGCAAGGTTCGCGCCGCAGCCGTCGATGATGACGATGTCCCGTCTGGCGTTCGCACTCATTACAGGACGCCCTTGGTGCTGGGTACGCCGCTGTCCGCACCGGTCGCCACCGCCTGGCGCAGGCTGCGGCCGACCGCCTTGAACATGCCCTCAACCTTGTGGTGGTCGTTTTCACCGTCGATGTCGATGTGTAATGCCGCGCCGAGCGTGTCGGCCAGCGAGCGGAAAAAGTGCGGCACGAGCTCGGTGGGAAGACCGCCAACCTGTTCGCGGGAAAATTCTCCATTGAAAACGAACACCGGCCGCCCGGACAGGTCGAGGGCAACGCGGGCCTGCGCTTCGTCCATCGGCAGCGTGAAGCCGTAACGGGAAATTCCGGCCTTGTTGCCGAGCGCATCGCGCAGGGCACTGCCGATGGCCAGGGCGCAGTCTTCCACGACGTGGTGCTCGTCGACGTGCAGATCGCCGCTGCAGGAGAGGTCGAGGTAAAAGCCGCCGTGGCGGCCGAGCTGCTCCAGCATGTGATCGAAGAAGCCAATGCCGGTCTCAATTGTGCAGCCGGTGCGGTTCAGGTCCACGGTCACGGCAATGTCGGTCTCGCGGGTCTTGCGACTCACCGAACCGGTGCGCGCTCCCTGCAGCAGCTGCGCCGTGAGAGCACTCCAGCCGCTCGCCGGGTCGGACAGGTCAACGCGGAAACCCTTCAGGCCCAGGTTGTCCGCCAGTTCAAGGTCGGTTTCGCGGTCGCCGATGACAAAGCTGCGTTCGGCGTCGATCGGGTTCTCGACGAGGAACCGGGTGAGCAGGCCGGCCCTGGGCTTGCGGCAACCGCAGCCGTCGTCGGGCAGGTGAGGGCAGATGAACTGCTCGCGAAAGCTAATGCCCTGCGACTCGAACACGTCAAGCATCAGGCGGTGCGGTCCGGTGAAGTCCTCCTCGGGGAAGGAGGCCGTTCCCAGTCCGTCCTGGTTGCTGACCAGGACGAACTCAAAGCCTGCATCTCGCAATGACAGCAAGGAAGGGATGACGTCGCGGGCGAAAACCACCTTGTCGAGCGCATCGACCTGGAAGTCTTCTGGCTCTTCGATGAGGGTGCCATCGCGATCGATAAAGAGCACGCGAAGACCGCTCATTGTCCCGCATCCCCTGGTGCAACATCCTCCATCGCCAGCGCATTAAGGAAGCGGCGATTGTCCTCGGCCGTGCCAATGGTGACGCGAATACAGTTTTCAAGTCCCGGCACGTAGGAAAAGTCCCGAAGCAACACGCTGCCGCGTTCGCAACGCTGCATCACGCCGCGGGCGTCGCGGAAGCGAACGAGCAGGAAGTTAGCGGCGCTGGGCCAGATCTTCACGACGTGCGGTGATCGCGCAAGCGCCTCGTTGACGCGCTCGCGTTCCTGGAGCAAGCCATCGATATTCTTTCTCAACAAAAGCAGACGCTCCGGTTGCAGGGCCTGGTCAAGCAGGTTTACAACCGGCGTCGGCAGCACGTAGGGCGGCAGCACCGATCGCAGCAGGTTGATGATGTCGGGATGCGCCAGCACAACGCCGCAGCGGGCGCCGGCAAGGCCGAAAGCCTTGGACAGCGTGCGCAGAACGACGAGATTGGGCAGCCCGTCGAGTAGCCCTGCAACGCCGGGTCGGCCGGAAAATTCAACGTAGGCTTCGTCCACCACCACGAGTGCACGGCCGCTCAGTTCACAGCACAGGTGCCGGATGACGTCTGTGGCAACCGGGTTGCCGGTCGGGTTGTTTGGCGTACAGACGAAGACGAGTTTCACCGCCCCCCTCGCCGACTCAACCTGGGCAGCTTCAACAATTCCGTCGACGTCCAGCGCGAAGCCCTGGTCAGCGAGCAAGGGCACCTCGACGATCGCGGCGCCCTGAATCTCTGCGCACTGCCGGTACATGCCGAAGGTTGGCGGGCAGTAGAGAACGCTGTCCCGGCCTGCCGCGCAGAAGCTGCGCATCAGTATGTCGATGCCCTCGTCACTGCCGCGTGTGACGAGCACCTGGCCGGCGGCGACGCTGTAGAGGCTGCACAGGCGTTCGATGATGTCGCCGGACACCGGTGGCGGATACCAGTTGACCCGCGCCTCCGCGCCGTCGGTCGCTATACACCACGGGGCCTCGTTGGCGTGCAGGCGGACGCTGTCGCGGGCCGGGCTGGCGGCTAGGTAGCCGCGCCGGGAGCGCAGGTCCTCACGAGCGAGGTCGAGCACGGAGTTCACGACGCACACCTTGGCTGGCAGTGCACATTACGCCGCGACGATGAGTTTGCGTTGCGCATCGGTCAGGCCAGCATCTTTTCCACGGGAAGTACCAGCATGGAGCTTGCGCCAGCGGCCTTGAGCGCCTCCAGCGTTTCCCAGAAAACGTTCTCGCGGCACACCGCGTGCACGGCTACTTTCTCGTCGCAGCCCTCAAGCGGCATGACGGTGGGCCCTTCGCTGCCGGGGAGAAGGGCTGTGATTGCCGGCAGGGCGGCGCGCGGTGCGTGCAACATGATGTACTTGCTCTCGCGCACCTGGAGCACCCCCTCCATGCGCTGCACGAGGCGGTCGATCCAGTCGTTGTCGTGATTGCTTTCATTGCCACTGTGGCGAATCATCACGGCCTCGCTGTGCATCACAGTCAGCACTTCCTCGAGCTGGTTGGCCCGCAGCGTGGAACCGCTGGATACCAGGTCGCAGATGAAGTCTGCCTTGCCGAGCCGCGGCGCGATCTCCACCGCGCCTGAAAACTTCACCACCTCGACGTTGCTGATGTCGTTGGCGTCCAGGTAGCGGCGAAGCAGGTTGGGGTACGTCGTGGCGATGCGTTTGCCGGCTAGCGACTGCGGTCCATCGAACGGCTCGTCTGCCGGCCGGGCGATGCAAAGCCGGCAGTGGCCGTAGCTGACGCCGCCGAGGTTGTCGAAGCTCGCGTCGCGCTCGTCTGCGGGAAGCGACAGGCGCATTTCCTCCGCCACGTTCAGGCCAACGATGCCGATGTCGGCGGTGCCCTCACTGACAAGCTGCGGAATGTCGTCATCGCGCACGAGGAGAATGTCGATCGGCATGTTTTCGCCGAAGCAAACCAGTTCGTCGCGGCCGCGGCTGTACTGCAGGCCGCAGCGGGTCAGGATTTCCAGCGAGTGCTCGGTGAGCCGCCCGGATTTCTGGATGGCAATTTTTGCGCGTCTTTCTGACATCTGTCCTGTTTCTTCTCTTCCGTTCACTATTGTCCACTCAGTCCTGGAGTCGCTCGTGGGCGGTCAGGTAGCCCCGGTTCGTGTCCGCAAGGCAGCGGGCCACGCGGCCGATGGTGGTTACGCTAACGCCCGTCTTTTCGCTGATCTGGCGGTAGGGTTCGCCAGCCACGAGGTGTTCCACCACCGTCCACCGGTCGACCATCGCCTGGATTTCCGCGGGCGTGCACAGGTCACGAAAGAAGGCACGGAACTCGGCCACCGAGCGCAGCGTGAGCATCGCGCGGTAAAGGTCGTTCTCGGCGGCGGTTTCCTGCCGCGGTGTGAGTACCCGGTGAGCTTTCATACTGGTTTCGCCATACCCCTGGAAGGGTGTAATAATGTATTAACGTGCTGTTACATTGCTATAGTAACCGGGCTCGCGGGCAGGCGCAACCTGGCAGCGTGGTGCTATGCTTTCGCCACCATGAGCACGGCGAACATTTATAGCCTCCGGGTGCACAGCCGCCGCGGCGTAGCGAATCGTCACCGGAGCCTGCGTTGAGGCGCGCACTGCTGGCGGCCGGCCTGGCGTTTGCCGCGCTCGTAGCGATCCTGCTCATTAATACGCTGCGGTATGGACAGCCGCAGCCGGCGGCGCTGCCGGTGCCTGACCTTGCCGTCACGGACGCGGCCGCCCAGCGGCTCGCGCGGGCGCTGGCCATGCCGACGGTGTCGATCGATGAGGCCGCCCAGGCCGATTCCAATACCAGCAGCGTCGCTTTCGACACGCTGCACGCTCACCTGCGAGATTCCTATCCCGGGATGTTCCAGTCGCTCGAGGCCCTGCCGACCGGTTCCGAGAGCCTGCTCTTCCACTGGCAGGGCAGCGACCCCGCGCTGGCGCCGATTGCGCTCATGGCGCACCAGGACGTGGTGCCGGTGGACCCGGCGGAGCTAGCCGACTGGCGCCACCCGCCCTTTGCCGGAGTGATCGAGGACGGGCGCATCTGGGGCCGCGGCGCGCTCGATAACAAAGGGGCACTGCTGGCGATCTGCGAGGCCGTCGAGGCCCTGCTGGCGCGCGGTTACCGGCCAGCGCGCAGCGTCTACCTCGTGTTTGGCCACGACGAGGAGATTGGCGGCGAGAAGGGCGCGCGCGCCATCGCTCAGCGTTTTGCGGAACAGGGCGTTCACTTGTCCTGGGTGCTGGACGAGGGCGGGTTGATCGTGGACAGGCCGATGCCGGGCCTGGAGGTGCCGGTAGCCCTCATCGGCGTGTCCGAGAAGGGCTTTCTCACCGTCGAACTGACCGCGCGCGCGCCGGGTGGCCACTCCTCGAAGCCCCCGCGCCATGGCGCGATCGGCAACATGAGCGAGGGGCTGCTGCGGCTCCAGGAAAACCCCGTGCCGGCCCGCATCGATGGTGCCACCGCGCTGCTGTTCGAGAACGTGGCGGGCGAGTGGGCCTTTGCCCAGCGGATGCTGTTCGCCAACCAGTGGTTGTTCAGGCCGCTGCTGGTGCGGGTGCTGGAAAACCAGGCGACGTCAGATGCGCTGATTCGCACGACGACCGCGCTGACCCGCTTCGATTCCGGGATAAAGAGCAATGTGCTGCCGACAAGCGCCCGGGCGACGGTGAATTTTCGCATTCTGCCGGGCGATTCGACGACAAGCGTGCTCGCTCACGTGCGGGCCCAGGTGGACGACCTGGGGCTCACGCTGGAAACCGGCAGCTTCAGCTCGGAGCCGTCGCGCCTGTCGGCCGTGGACAATGACGCTTTCGCACTCATCGCCGGCAGCGTGGCAAGGGCGGCCGGCGAGCACATTATCGTCTCTCCCTACATGACCATCGCCGCCACCGATTCGCGCCATTTCGAAGCGGTGGCGGACAATGTGTATCGGTTTAATGCCGTCCGCGTGACGGTGCCCGAAGTCAACACCATCCACGGCATCAACGAGAACATCGCCGTTGCCGAGTACGAACGCCTGATTCGCTTTTACTTCTCGGTTCTGCGCAACGGAACGCTGTAGCGTAAGGAGTTCGTAAAAATCCTGTAACAAAAGTTGGTTTCAATGGCGACTCGTCAACTGGAGTGCCGATCTTGCCGTCAATGGAATCGAAGGACATTCTCGTCGCTGATACCGATGAGCATCGCTCGCAGCTCCTGTCGGAGTTGCTGGAGAAAGGCGGTTTCGATGTGCGCCTTCACACACGACAGGCTGGCTTGCTTCAGCGAGTGGCCACTCGTCCGCCCAGCATGTTGCTGCTCGCGGCGCAGGGCGACAGCGCAGACGACAAGGCATTCGGAACGTTGCGGTCACTCAAGGCCGATCCGGCCACCGCGTCGGTGCACGTCATCGTGCTCGGCGACGGCAAGGCCAACGGCGAGGCGGTCGCGGCGCTTGATGCCGGCGCCGACGACTATGTTGTGAGGCCCTTTTCCGGCAACGAGCTTCTCGCTCGCATGCGTTCGTGCATGAGCCGGCCTGCAGCGCAGCTGAGTGTGCCCCGGTTCCAGGCGGGCCGCCTGGTGCTGGATCCCGCGCGCCACCAGCTCTTCATCGACGACAAGCCGGTGGACCTGTCCCGCAGCATGTTCAAGCTCGTCGAGTTTCTCATGAGCAACCGGAATGTGGTGCACAGTCGCGCAACGCTCAAGCGGCGGCTCTGGGATGGCGAAAGCAGTGTTTCTCCACGCACCATCGACGTGCGCATCCGCCGACTTCGGGCCGTACTCGGGGAATACGACTGCGAGAGTTATGTCCAGACGGTGCGCGGCATCGGTTACCGGTTCTGTGTGGAATCCCAGGGCGAGCGTTGGGGTTCGAGCAGCGCCAACCGGTACAGTCCCGCCGCCCGCAACTGACGACGCGACTGCGGCCGGCACCGCCAAAAGCCGCGCAGTACGGCGCTTGCCGCCGTCTGAGACGGCGATTCGCTGACCGCTTTATGTCAACAACCCCACCGTTTATCGACTGCCGCCTACCCGCCGTCTGACAGCCCCGGTGCGCTGTGACAGCCCTCACAGTCGCCGATTTTCAGCTTTGATAGTGTCGCCGCATGAAAAATATGCGCGGAATAACACTGTTCGAAGTGATGGTCGCGGTGGCGATCGTGGGCATCGTGCTCGCGACCGCAGTGCCTGGCTTTCGGGCCACTATCCAGAACAGCTCGATGACGACGGTCACCAACCAGATGGTGACCTTCATGCATGCGGCTCGCTCCGAGGCCGTCAAGCGGCGACAGCGCGTGACGATGTGTCGTGGACTGGTTGACCAGCCGCAGTGCGATGCCGGCGGTGAAGGACTCCTCGTCTTTTTCAACGCCGACGACGACGTCAGCTTCGATGCGGGCAACGGCGATACCCTGGTGCGCCACAGCCGCTGGCTGCGCGGAGGCATCCAGCCCAACTCCGTTGCCTTGCCTCACTACGTGCACTACAACGCCGCCGGCTTCTCGCGCCTCATTGGCGACGTGCCCGCCGCTGGCGATATCGCCATCTGTGACGAGCGCGGCACCGACAACGCCCGCGTGCTCACCCTCACCGTTACCGGCCGGCCGCAGGTTCGCGACTGGCCCAACGTACAGAATGCCCCACCGTGTGCCACATGATTAACGTGAAGAACAAGGGTTTTACCCTCATTGAAGTGCTGGTGGCCATGGTGCTGCTCAGTCTCGGACTGATGGGCGTTGCGGCGCTGCAGATGGAAAGCATGCGCTCTACGCAGAACGCGCAGACGCGCGCGCGTGCCGTCATTCTCGCCGCGGACATCGCCGAGCGCATGCGTACCAATCGCGGTGCGGCGCTGGCGGGGGCCTACGTCACCGATGGTGAAGATGGCGCCAACCAGAACTGCACGGACGACCTCGAGGGTGGCCCTACCGTCGTCTGCACGCCGGTGCTGATGGCCGATCACGACCTTTGGCAATGGCGCGAAAACCTGAATTCGCCCTTGACCGGACTGCCCGGTGACGCGGTTGGCACGATTGCCAGCGACGCCGCGCCGGTGCCGACCTTCACGATTGAAATCGCCTGGCAGGAAAAGGGCGAAGACTTGAGCTATTCGCTGGTGGTGCAGCTATGAGCAAACTGACGCAACGCGGCTTCAGCCTGCTGGAACTGATGGTGTCGATGTCGATTGGCATCGTGCTGGTTGGTGCGGCGCTTTCGGTTCACGTGCGCGGCCAGGACACCTATATCGTGAACGAGCGCAACGGCCGGCTTGCAGAGGGCCGACGTTACCTGGCTGATGTGCTGCTGTCTGATCTCAGGGCATCGGGCTACTGGGCGGAGACCGAATTCCCGGCATCGATCAACCGGCGTGCAAACGATCCGGCCAATCCGATGCCCCCGGGCTTTTTCCCGGCGAACGACTGTTACGCCGGTGCCTGGATCAACGTGAACGTGCCGGTTGAGGTGGTCGACCACACACAGGTTGGCGCCGCCAACATTCTGGCCGGGTGCGTGCCGGAAGGCGCGCGGCTGCCGGGTACTGACTTGCTGCTCGTCAGGCACGCCGACCCGCAGCCCGCCCTGGCGCAGGACCCCGGCCGCCTGTACCTCATATCAACACCGATAGGCGGCGAACTGTTCGTTGGCGGGCAGCCGATTCCTGCCGGCTTCGACCCGGCCGACCCGATTCACGCCGTGAACACCCACGTGTACTACGTGAGCCCGCGCTCCTCGGCCGGCGACAACGTGCCCTCGCTGCGGCGCATGCGCCTCGACGTGGGACCGCTGTTCATCGATGAGGAAGTCATGACCGGCGTTGACGATTTCCAGGTGCAGCTTGGCCGCGACACCGATGCCGACGATGACGCGAACGTGTTCGTCAATGAAAACAGCCCACTTGCGGCCGGCGGTCTGCCGGTAGCGGCCAGGGTGTGGGTGCGCATGCGCACGATCGATGCCGAGGTCGGTTACGAGAACGACACGGTTTTTGAGTATGCCGGCATCAACCGGCCGGTGGCGGACAATTTCCGGCGCCTCGTAATGAATAACACCGTACAGCTGCGAAACGGGAGGGCAAACCCATGATTCCAGGATCACTGAGACAACGAGCTGCACTAATGCAGCAGCGCGGCGCCGCCCTTGTGACAGCGCTTGTTCTGCTATCCGTCATGACGGTGCTGTCGCTCGGCGCGATGGGCATGTCCACGCTGGAGCTGGTGATGGCGGGTAACTACCAGTCCCAGGAGCGGGCCTTCGAGGCCGCCGAGGCCATTATCGAGCGTGAGCTTTCACGCACCGACATGGTGCCGCTGGATGCACCGGGGCAGCTTCCGGTCGTTCCCGAAAACCAGGACCGTGACTACATCGACGGCGACGGCCGCGTCGTCGCGACAGCCAGCGGTAACACGGCCTATCGGCAGGCGGCGAGCGCCGCCGGCTGGCAGCTTGGTGGCAGCGTGTCGTACAGCGCCTATCACTTTCAGACCACCGGGGCCGCCGATGGCATCGGCGGTACTAACCGGCAACACCAGCAGGGCTACTACGTGGTAGGCCCGGCACTTAACTGATTTTACCTCCGGGTTTTCAAGGACACTTCCGATGCACAAACTTGTTCTAAGCCTTGCTCTTGCACTGCTGCTGTCTGGCTTTGCGCATCCAGGCATGGCTGTGTGCGGCAAAG
>JBCAXP010000019.1:0-23790 GCA_038533995.1 Pseudomonadota bacterium | reverse complement strand
ACAGAATACGTTTATGACGACCCTTAAAGCTCAAGAGGTCGGGGTTTATGAATACCTGCCAAAACCGTTTGACGTTGACCAGGCCGTGCAGCTCGTGCGCCGCGCCGCCGCCTCGGACAATGGCAGCGACCAGGCGCCCGCGGAAAGCGGTGTGCCCGGACTCATCGGCCAGGCGCCCGCGATGCAGGAAGTGTTTCGCGCAATCGGCCGTCTTTCCCGCAGCAGCATGACCGTGCTGATTACCGGCGAGTCCGGCACCGGCAAGGAACTGGTCGCATCGGCCCTGCACCAGCACAGCCCGCGCGCCAGCGGTCCGTTCATCGCGATCAACACCTCGGCAATACCGTCCGAGCTACTGGAATCGGAACTCTTCGGCCACGAAAAGGGTGCGTTCACCGGCGCCGACGCGCGTCGCATCGGGCGCTTTGAGCAGGCCTCCGGCGGAACGTTATTCCTGGATGAAATCGGCGACATGCCGGCGGCGCTGCAGACGCGCCTGTTGCGCGTTCTGGCGGAAGGCGAGTTTTACCGCGTCGGCGGACAGCAGCCGGTGGCGGTAGACGTGCGCGTAATGGCGGCCACCCACCACGAACTTGGCCAGCGGGTGCAGGACGGCGCGTTTCGCGACGACCTGTTTCACCGGCTTAACGTAATCCGCGTCGCGGTGCCGCCCCTGCGCGAGCGTCGCGACGACATCCCGGTGCTGCTGTCGCACTACCTTGGTATAGCGGCCCAGGAAATGGGCGTACCGCAGAAGCGCCTGAGCGCCGATGCCGAGGCCAGGCTGGTCGCACACGCGTGGCCCGGCAACGTGCGCGAACTGGTCAACGCGTGCCAGCGGCTCACCGCGCTCGCCCCCGGCAGCATCATTCACGAAGGCGACATTCCACCGGAGCTCGGCGGCGACGCCACGTCATCCGGCATCACCGACGGCTGGTCCGCGCAGCTTGCGCGCTGGGCCGAGGCTCGACTGGAGCGCGGCGGCACGCCGCTGCTGGCAGATGCGTTGCCGGAATTCGAGCGCACGTTGATTCGCACAACGCTCGCGCGAGTCGGCGGCCGGCGCCAGGAAGCGGCACGCCTGCTGGGCTGGGGACGCAACACGCTCACCCGCAAAATCCGCGAACACGAACTGTAGCGCCACGCTGCCTGTCAACGCTCCTCCACCATGCCCGTTGTTCGCGGTAAGACCCGAACAATGCGCTGGAGGACATCATGGAGCTGCTCACAAACGTCACGGATAACGCCCGCCGGCTATTCCTCGTAACACTGCTGTCACTGGGCGCCGCTGCCTGCGGCGGCGGTGGCGGCGGTACCAGTACAACCACGGCACCGCCGGTTGCGGATGCGCCCGACCCGACGCCACCGGTTAGTGACTGCGGGGACTGCGGCGAGCTTATCCTGGCGCTCACTGACGCCGATGGCGATTTCCTAAGCTACAGCGTAGACGTGCGTGCCATCAGCCTGACGCGGGCCGGTGGCGCGGTGGTAAACGTACTGCCATCGTCGGCGCGCGTGGACTTTGCCGAGTACACGGAGCTTGCCGAGTTTTTCACCTCTGCCACCGTGCCGAACGGCGCGTACGTCAGCGGTTCCATCACGCTCGACTACACAAACGCCGACGTGTTCGTCGAGAAAAACGGCGAACCGGTGGCCACCACGATAACGGATGCGAGCGGCGCGCCGCTCGGCATTCAGGAAATGACGATTGACCTCGCCGAGCGCGACCAGCTTGTCGTGCGCCGCGGAGCGCCCGCTATCCTTGTCGTCGATTTCGATCTCAATGCGTCACATACCGTCGATCTTGCCGCCGACCCGGTCACCGCCGTTGCAGAACCGTTTCTGCTGGCAGAGGTAAACCCGTCGGAGGTGAAATCGCTGCGGGTTCGCGGGCCGTTGCTCGACGTCGATGCAGAGGGGTTTACGTACACGATCGGTGTGCGCCCGTTCCAGCTGTTCGACGGCGACTTCGGCAGAGTGACGGTCAACACGAGCGAGACCACATTCATTGAAGTTGACGGCGTGGCCTACAAGGGCACCGACGGCATGCGTGTGCTGTCGGCGCAGCCGCAGGCGACCGCTACGCTGGCCCTGTCAGAGTACGATGTTGCAGAGCGCACGCTCGACGCACTCGAAGTGTATGCCGGCAGCAGCGTGCCCGGCGGCGAGCTCGACGCGGCGGCCGGCATCGTCGTCGCGCGTGAAGACAACACGTTGACGCTGCGCGGCGCGCGGCTAATCCGCGAGTCTGCGCAGCTCGACTTCCTCGATGAAATCACCGTGGAGCTGGGTGTTGACACGCGCGTGTCCAAGGCGCGCTTTGCCGACTTCGACGGCGGCATCGACGCCATCTCGGTCGGTCAGCGAATTGACGTGCTGGGCACCGTCGACGACAACCCGCCGACGCGCGGCGAGACTATCGTCGACGCGTCGGCCGGCTTCGCACGCCTGCGGGTCACCACCCTGTCCGGCGAAGTCACACAGATCGACGGCGGCACCGTGGCAATGAACCTGCAGTCGCTCGGCGGTTTGCCTGTCGAACGCTTCGACTTCACCGGCACCGGCAGCGCTGGCGAGGACGCTGATCCGCTTGCGTACCAGCTTGACGCAGGTGCCCTGCCAGTCGACCGCATCAACATCGCCGCGCCGGTGCGCGCTGGCGGCTTCGTGTCACCGTTTGGTCTTGCGCCGCCGGACTTCGAAGCGACAACCCTGGTCGACTTTTCGAACAGCCGGGCACGGCTGGATATCGAATGGCAGGGCGACGGCAGCACCGCACCGTTTCTCGCGGTCGACGGTGCGGGCATCGTGTTCGACCTGGGCAGCGACGATCTCGGCCGCCGCCAGCACCTGCGCCGCGGCGCCGTGCGCACCGAGCTTGCGCAGCTGGAACCGGCGCCGCTGCTCGTCGGTACCGCCGAACGTTCTGGCGTGTACGCAATCCGCCAGGACAGCTCGATTCAGCTGTTCAACAATTTTGCCGACTTCACCGACGAACTCATCCTGCGCCTCGACGGCGATACCACAGCCCGGGGCCTGCACGCCCTTGGCGGCTACAACGACGCCACCGGTGAGTTCTCGGCGCATCGCATCGCGGTTCGCCTGCGGTAGGAGCGGCTTCCAGCCGCGATCCCGGAGCCTCACCACCGGATCGCGGCTGCATCGCGGCAGGGATGCCGCTCCTACCGGAGGGAGGCCGTATAATCCCTTCAGGCATACCAACCTGAAGGAAACGCCATGAAAAACGTGCAAGCTGCGTTGCTCGCCACTTTGCTGCTGTCTGCACCCCTTGCTGCCAATGAGGCAGACAAGGCGCTGGAAACCCTGTTCGCCGAAGAGCGCGCGTACATGTACGAGCAGTACCCGCAGCTTGCCACCAGCCGCGGTGTGCACGATTACAACAACCGCCTCGCCTCCGTTACGCCGGAGGCATACGCCGACCGCACCTCAGAAGACCGGCGTTTCTTACGGACCCTGAACCGCATCGACCGCGACGCGGTGTCGCCACACAACCGACTCAATTACGACCTGTTCGAATGGATGGTGATGAACCGCCTTGAATCGGCGTCACACCGCACGTGGCTGATACCGTTCATGAGCGACAGCGGCTTCCACTCCTACCTGCCGACGATGTGGCGCGGACTCGATTTCAAAACCGCGGCGGATTACAAGGACTACATCGCCAGGCTGCGCGATGTGCCGCGTTTTTTTAACGAGCACATGGCCAACATGCGCACTGGCATGCAAGAGGGCATTACGATGGCCTCGGTGGTGATGCCGGGCTTCACCGCTACCGTGACCGATGCGATAGTGGAGAACGCCGAGGACACCGCGTTCTGGACGCCGTTTAAAAACCTGCCGGACAGCATGCCCGAACAGCAGCAGGAAAAAATACGCGCCGCCGGGCGAGACGCGATCGAGCAGCACGTGATGCCTGCCTACAGCGACCTGTCAGACTTCTTTCTCAATGAGTACGGTCCGGCGGCACGCGAGACGATTGGCATCACGGAGGTGCCGGGCGGTGAGGTGTATTACGAGAGCCTGGTGCGCTACTACACCACCATCGACATCACCGCCCGCGAGGTTCACGAAACGGGGCTTGCGGAGGTGGCGCGTATACGCTCCGAGATGGAAGCGATTATCCGTGAGGTGGAGTTCGAGGGCGACTTTGCCGAGTTCCTGGTGTTCCTTCGCACCGACCCGCAGTTCTACGCGAAAACCGCACGGGAACTGCTGATGCACGCCTCGTACCTGTCAAAGAAGGCCGATGGCAAGCTGCCGGCTTTCTTTAAAACGCTGCCACGCCAGCCGTACACCGTTGAACCGGTTCCCGACCACCTTGCGCCCAACTACACGACCGGCCGTTACGTTGGCGGGCCGGTGGGCGGTACCCGGCCCGGTGCCTACTGGGTTAATACCTACCAGCTTGACCGGCGGCCGCTGTACAACCTGACGGCGCTTACGCTGCACGAGGCGGTGCCGGGCCATCACCTGCAAAACGCGATAAGCAAAGAGCAGCAAGACGTACCGGCGTTTCGCATTGGCATGTACCCGCACGCTTTCGGCGAGGGCTGGGGCCTTTACTCGGAGAAACTCGGCGTCGAGATGGACATGTACGAAACCCCGTACGATCATTTCGGACGCCTGTCCTACGAAATGTGGCGCGCGTGCCGGCTCGTCGTCGACACCGGGATGCACGCCATGGGCTGGACTCGCGACGAAGCGGTTGCGCTTATGCGCGACAACTCGGCGCTGTCACTGCACAACATCAACACGGAAGTCGACCGCTACATTTCCTGGCCCGGCCAGGCGCTGGCGTACAAGATGGGCGAGCTGACGATCTGGCGCCTTCGCGCCAAAGCCGAGGCGGAGCTGGGCGCCAATTTCGATCTGCGCGAGTTCCATGATGCCGTGCTCTCGGGCGGCGGGCTGCCGCTCAACATCCTGGAGCAGCGCATCGACGAATGGGTGGACGAGCGTCAGCGGCTGGAAATCGCGGAGCGCTAGAGCGTGAGCTTGTTGATGGCGCCGTCTTCGACGCGCCAGTCACCGGACGAGGTGTGCACGAAAAACCGCAGCCGATGATTCAGGCTCTGGAACAGGTGCGTTTCGAGCGGCGTCGGCGATTGAATGTGAGTCATGCTGTACCACACGTCGGGCTCGTCGGCGCTGTTGCGCGGGGTCTTCTTCAGCACCAGGCAGCTGTCTGACAGCGTCTCGGTCTCCAGCACGCGTTTACCGTCCTCGTCCACCGCGTAGCGCGTGTGGCCGCCAATGTGCACCTCGTCAGCGGCGGTCCCCGCGGACAGCACGTAGACCAGCCACCCAACGTTGCTCTCGTGCTTGAGCACGACCGTGTTTACGCTCGCCGTGCACGCCCGTTCCATCACAGCAAGTGCTGATTCGCGGGCACGGAACATGGCGATCGCCCTGTCACTAGCGTCGTACTTGTTGCGGTCGTAGAAACGGCCGTCACCGCCTGGCTCGAACACGATGGCGTAGTACGGCCGCGGCCGGCGCCGGCTGCCGCCCATGAACCACACCACGTCAACGCCGTCCTCATCGAGCACGGTAACCCAGCCGCGCACTTTGTTTTTCCAGCGCAGGCTCTTCTGAGCCCCGAGAATTTCCGTCGCGCGCCGCGCGAGCTGGTCCTTGCGGTGCATCATCGTGCCGCGCTGCTGCGCCAGCTCCACGGCAAGGTCTTCCAGTGGCGCAGGTTCCGTCACCGGTGCGTCGGCAAGCTCCGTGGGCTCCGGCAGGCACGATGGGTTCAGCCGGTTGCGGCAGAGAATGAAGCTGTTGAGAAACGCGGCCCAGTTGTTGAGCATGCTCTCGGGCAGCGGCGAGGCGCCGCGTTGATACGGCGGAAAGCGTCCGCTTGCGCGGGCGAGAAAAATGGTCGGATGGTCAACGATGGCCTTGACGAGCACCACGGTGCCAAAGCCGTCGTCAGTGCGGGCCGGGCAGTGCCACATCTGCACGGCGTTGTCGATGCCGTCGACGGTTTCGGAAAACAGGCTTTCGGTACGCATTGCCGGACAGCCCTGGCCGTAAGCGCTGGCCAGCGTGGACAGGTAGCCGTCAGCGTCGGGCGCCCCGGGCACGTCCCGCTGAAGGATGCGAATGCGCTCGTTGAATTGCGCGCTGCTTTCTCCGCGAGGGTAGAACGTGTCGCCGGCGTCCGGCGTCTTGGCGTAACTCTCCGGTAGCACCCAGCCGACGTATTGCCCCCGCTGCGGCAGGGGCGCCTCCTGCGCGGCGCCGGCAAGCGGCAGCAGCAGTAAGGCGAAACTTAAGACGGCGAAAACACGCATCTTTTAGTGGGACAGCGAATCGGCCAGCGCGGTTCAGCCGGCGAGGCAGCTTTCCGGTTCCGGGGTCACGTCGTCAAAGTGCACCCGGCCCACGAGATCGTCGATGCTGTCGAACGCGTGCCGGTCGAGGTAGTCGGCGATACCGTCGTTGATCTTCTTGCAGGCCATCGGGTCATAAAACAGGGCAGTGCCAACGCCGACCGCGGTGGCGCCGGCGAGGATGAATTCGAGCGAGTCTTTCGTGTTGATGATGCCGCCCTGTCCGATAACGGGAATTCCGTGGCGGCGCGCCTCGCGGTGTACCTGGTAGGTTTTCAGCACGGCAATCGGGCGAATGGCCGGACCGGACAGGCCGCCCTGCACGTTGCCGATGACCGGCTCGCGGCGCTCCACGTCGATCGCCATGCCCATGACCGTGTTGATGACGGCCAGGCCGTCGCTGCCGGCTTCGATGCAGCGCCGCGCGTTCTCCGCGATGTCGGTCTGGTTGGGCGACAGCTTCGTAATGATCGGTTTGCTGGTCACCGCCCGGCAGGCGGCGACTACCTTGGCGCTCATCTCCGGGTAGTTGCCAAAGGCGACGCCGCCTTCCTTGATGTTGGGGCAGGAGATGTTGATCTCGATGGCGTCGATCGGCGAGTCGTCGAAGCGGCGCGTCACCTCGGCGTAGTCCTCGATAGTTGAGCCGCACACGTTGGCAATGAAGCGTGTCTCGCTGAAGTCCAGCGTCGGCAGGATCTTATCGATGACATACTCCACGCCGGGGTTCTGCAGGCCGATGGCGTTCAGCATGCCCTGCGGCGTCTCGCAGATCCGGTGCGGCGGGTTGCCCAGGCGCGGCTCAAGGGTGGTGCCCTTCAGTACCACCGCGCCGACGTCGCGATTGGAAAAGCCCTGCACCCGTGTATATTCTTCGCCGAACCCCACGCAGCCCGACAGCAGTACGATGGGACTTGCCAGGCGAAGCCCGCAGAAGTCCACGGCGATTTTTTCTGGGGGAGTGTCGGCGTCGCCGCTCATAGTGTTTCCTTAACGGGTTTCCTTAAATCTGGTGCCGGAGCGTTGACCGGCTCAGGACCTCCAGCGATATGTTGCACGTTATTCTCTACCAGCCCGAGATTCCGCCCAACACCGGCAACATTATACGCCTGTGCGCCAACACGGGCGCGGGCCTGCACCTCGTGGAGCCGCTGGGCTTTGCGCTCGACGACAGGCGCCTGCGCCGCGCCGGCCTCGACTACCACGAGTGGGCCACCGTAAAGCGCTACCGTGACCTTGATCAGTGCGTTGCGCAACTCGAACCTGAGCGTCTGTTTGCCGTTTCCACCCGTGGCGCGCAGGGTTACGCAGACGTGAGGTATCAAGACGGCGACGCGCTGCTGTTTGGGCCGGAAACCCGCGGACTCCCGCAGGCTGTGCTTGATGGGCTGCCGCCGGAAAACACGCTGCGTATTCCGATGATGCCTGGCAGTCGCAGTCTCAACCTGTCCAACGCGGTGGCCGTCCTTGTGATGGAAGCGTGGCGGCAGCTCGGCTTCGAGCCGCTCGAGTGAAGCAGGCTCAGCCCTCTGACTTGAGCTGGCGCGTCATGAGGGCGCGCACGGCGTGCGCCGGTTCGGCGCCTTCGTAGATGATGCGGTAAATCTGTTCGCAGATGGGCATCTCGACACCGAGATTGCTCGCCACTTCCCAGACGGCCCGGGCCGCCTTGACGCCCTCGACGACCTGCTGGATCTCCCGCTCGGCCTCCTGCACGGTTTTTCCTGCCGCCAGCGCCAGGCCCATGCGCCGGTTGCGTGACTGGTTGTCGGTGCACGTGAGCATCAGGTCGCCCATGCCGGCAAGGCCCATGAACGTGTCGCGTTCGCCGCCGAGCGCAAGCCCCAGGCGCGTCATTTCAACCAGGCCGCGGGTAATGAGTGCGGTGCGCGTGTTGGCGCCGAAGCCCAGACCGTCGGACAGGCCGGCACCGATCGCCAGTACGTTCTTCACTGCGCCGCCCACCTCGACGCCGATAACGTCGCTGCTCATGTAGGCGCGAAAGCGCTCGCTCGACAGTTCCTCGGCCAGGTCGCGTGCAAAAACGGGATCGGCCGACGCCACCGTCATCGCGGTCGGCAGGCCGCTGCCAACTTCCTTGGCAAAGGTGGGTCCTGATAGCACCGCCTTCGGCATGTCCTCGCCAAGTTCTTCGTTGGCAACCTGGTGCGGCAGCTTGCCGGTGTCGAGCTCGAAGCCCTTGGTCGCCCAGGCCACGCGCGCGTCTTCGCGCAGCAGCGGGCGCACCTGCCGCAGGCACTCGCGAAATGCGTGGCTTGGGACCGACACGAGAATGTCGCGGCGGGTGGCGACAGCGCTCGCCAGGTCCGCCTGCACAGCGAGGCGCTCGGGAAACTCGGCACCCGGCAGGTACTGGGCATTCTCCCGGGCGTCACGCAGCTCTTTGAGGTGATCTGCGTTGCGCCCCCATAGCATGGTGTCGCGGCCCGCGCGGGCAAACTGGATCGCAAGCGCGGTGCCCCAGGAACCCGCGCCCAATACCGCAATTGCCTCGTGGCTCATTGCTTGACCTTAGTGCGTTTCCGCTTCCTTCGCCCGGGCCTCGGCCTGGGCCTTGGCGAACAGCTGGTCGAACGGCATCGGCTGCAGCATCAGCTGCGGGAAACCGCCCTTGCCCACCAGGTCGGAAACAGCTTCGCGTGCGTACGGGAACAGGATGTTCGGAATGTACACGCCGTAAATCTGCGGCTTCTCGACCTCGTTGAAACCCTTCATCAGGAACAGGCCCGCCTGCTGCACTTCGCAAAGGAACGCGGTCTTGCCATCGTTGCTCGCCTCAGCGGTGATCGTCAGCACGATCTCGACGGTGTCGTCGTTGACCATCTTGTTGTTCATGGCGACGTTGAGTTTCACGTCCGGCTTCCACTCGGAGGTGAAAACCTCCGGCGTGTTCGGTGCCTCGAAGGAGCTGTCCTTGAGGTAGATCTTCTGGATCGCAAGCTGCTTGCCGGCGTCGGCCGCGGCGGCCTGCGGGTTGTCCTGGTTGGGTGTTTCGTTTGCCATGACGGGAAAGTCTCGTAAAGGTAAAAAAGGGGTTAACCGGCAGCGTTAAGGCTACCGCAGGCCTGCGAGCAGGCCGTCGAGTTTGCCGGCACGCTCGAGCGCGTACAGGTCATCAAAGCCGCCAATGTGGCGGTCGCCGAAAAAAATCTGCGGCACGGTGCGCCGGCCGCTGCGTTCTTCCATCTGCGCACGAACTCCCGGGTCGGTGTGCACGGGTATGTCGTCGAAGTCCACGCCCTTGGACGCCAGCAGCTCACGGGCCCTGACGCAGTAGGGGCACCACGGCGTGCCGTAAAGCTCCACGCGCTGGGTCATTGCGCGCCACCCGCCGTGTCGCCGGACTGGCGTTTCTTGCGGTTCTTATTCTTCTTCTTGCCCTGGTTTTTGCCTGGGCCTTTCGCGCCGCCGCTTTTGCCGTCACCGGTTTCCAGCGGCAGGTTGTCAGTGCGCCAGGCGGTGAGGCCGCCGGCCAGACTGAACACGGTGGTGTACTCCAGCTTGCGAAGGTCGGCCGCGGACCGGGCTGCCTGCACCCCGTTGTCGTCGACCATAATGATGGCCTTCTTGGTGAGCGTTTTGGTTTTCTTGCCCCAAGCCTCAACATCGCTTTGCGGCACGTTGCGCGAACCGACGATGTGGCCGCCGGCAAACTGCTCGGGTCCCCGAACGTCCAGCACTACCGCGCCGCGGTTGATCAACTGCACCGCAAGGTTGGGCGCAAGCTGCAGGGAGCCTGCGGCGCGCATGCGAATCTCGTTGGCAATCACCAGTACCGTGAGCACGGCCGCGGCCGCGACGAGCAACGGGTGGTTGCCGGCGAATTCGATAAACTCGTTCATGAACTTCCATCGGCCGGGCGGAGGCGCCCGGTGAGTGTCAAAGCGCCGCATTGTACCACTGCGGGCCCGAGGATTAGCCCGGTGTTCAACCGGCCTGCCCAGCCGGCGCGCACCGGCTGCTACAATCCGGCGCTTGCCATGAACGCCCTTCGCCCGCTGCTGCTCGCCCTCTTTGCCCTCACCGCCCTGCTGCCGGCGGCGGCCGCCCTTGGCGATACCGCCAAGGAGAAAGAGCTGGCCGAGGTTCGCCAGCGCATCTCGTCTCTCCAGAAAACCATGACCAGCCAGCTCGCAACCCGCGACCGGCTGAGCGCCCGCCTGCGCGAGAACGAGTTACTGATCAATGACCTGCGGCGCAACCTGTCACGCCTGCGCGACGAGCGCTCGCAGTCCGAGAAGCGCTTCGACGCCCTCGAGCAGCAGGCCGGCGAACGGCGCGCCGCGCTGGCCGGCGAGCACGAGGCACTTGCCAGCCAGCTTCGCACCGCCTACGTGAACGGACGCCAGGAGCGCCTGAAGCTGCTGCTTAGCCCGGAGGACCCCGCCAGCCTCGGCCGCCTGATGGTTTACTACCAGTACTTCAACGACAACCGCCTGTCCCGCATCGAGTCGGTGGAGGAGCACCTGCGCGAGCTGTCGGTGATTGCCGAGCAGACCCGCCAGGAAACCGACCGGCTGCAGCGCCTCGAGAACGAGCGGGCAGCGGAACTTGCCAGCCTCGAGCAGGCTCGAAAGGAACGAGCGGAAGTCGTGGCGGCGCTCAATGCGAGAATTGCCAGCTCCAGCCAGGACATTGAGCGGCTGCAGGCGGAAGAGACCGCCCTTGTTACGCTTATCAAGGAGTTGAGCGAGGCGCTCGCCGAGTTTCCCGTGGCGTCGCAGGAGCCCTTCGGGCAGCTCAAGGGCAAGCTGGCCTGGCCGGTGGCAGGAGCTAAGCTCGCTGGCTACGGTCAGTCGAGGGCCGGGCCGCGCCTCAAGTGGAACGGCGTGCTCATTGGCGCCGACAGCGGCACGCCGGTGCGCGCGATCGCCCACGGGCGGGTGGCGTTTTCCGACTGGCTGTCTGGCCTGGGGCTGATCGTCATCGTCGATCACGGTGACAACTACCTCAGCCTCTACGCGCACAACGGCACGCTTACGCGGGAAGCCGGCGACTGGATCGACGCCGGCGACGTGGTCGCCACGGTGGGTGACACCGGCGGGCAGGCGCGCGCGGCGCTGTACTTTGAGATGCGGCGCAACAAAAAGCCGATGAACCCCGGTCCATGGTTCCGCAAACGGCTGTAGCCGGCTCCCGCCAACGCGCTGCGTGCAGGGTGAATTGTGATTCAAGTCAGCGGGATGCGGCTTAGGGGTATGGTATTGTGAAGGCGCGTTGGGAACGCCCAACACCCAGGAAGGACAGCTTCATGAAAATAACAACCCGGGGCCTGGCGAGCATTGCCACCGGCGTCGTGATCGGCTGCACCGTGTCGCTGACGGCGGGCGTGCTTGCCGACAAACCCGAAGCCCCCAGCGACACGCTGCCGTGGGAGCAGGCCCGGCTGCTGGCCGAGGTCCTTGAGTATGTGCGCCACGACTACGTCGAACCCGTTGACGACGAGACTCTTTTCGAAGACGCCATCCGCGGCATGATTGCCGGTCTCGATCCGCACTCTTCATTCATGAATGCCGACGAGTACCGCGAAATTCGCATTTCTACCCGCGGCAACTACAGTGGCGTGGGTCTGGAGGTAAGCCTTGACGGTGGCGTGGTCCGCGTCGTGTCCCCCATCGATGACACGCCCGCGCAGCGCGCCGGCATCGAACCCGGCGACATCATCGCCCAGATCGACGGCATAGACGTCGACCCGAACAACCTTAACCCCACTGTTTCCCGCATGCGCGGCGCACCGGGCTCGCCGGTGCAACTGACCATTCAGCGGCCGGGCGAAGACGTGCGCGTCACGTTTGACCTGCGCCGGGAGCGCATCCAGCTTCGCAGCGTACGCAGCGCGATGCTCGAGCCGGGCTACGGATATTTAAGAATCTCCCAGTTCAGCGAGAACACGGCGAGCGACGTTGCCAGGAGGCTGTCGGAACTCCAGAGCACCAACGAAGGACCGCTGGAGGCCCTGGTGCTGGACCTGCGCAACAACCCCGGCGGCGTGCTCGATGCCGCGGTGGAAGTGGCCGACACGTTTCTCGACAGCGGCGTTATCGTCAGCGCCGAGGGCCGCGTGGCCGACGCACGGTTTACCCATTCAGCCAAGCTCGGAGATCTCGCGGCCGGCACCCGCATCGCGGTGCTGGTGAACTCCGGCTCGGCGTCGGCTTCGGAGATTGTTGCCGGCGCGCTGCGCGACCATGGCCGTGCGGTCGTCATGGGCGAGGTGACCTACGGCAAGGGCTCCGTGCAAACCGTGATGCCGTTGTCCAACGGCCAGGCGGTGAAGCTCACGACATCGCGCTACTTCACGCCGTCCGGCGAGTCCATTCACGGCACGGGCATTACGCCGGATGTGTCGCTGGACACGAGCCAGCCGGAGAACTACGCGTTCAGCGGGCTGCCGGAGCCGTACAGCCTGGACTACCAGCTCGACCAGGCGCTGGGCCTCCTTCGGCAGGAAGTGCTCGCGCACCAGGATACTGGTGCTACCACCAGCCGTCGGTAAGCGGCGTTGACGGCTGCTCGCGCTTGCTGCGGCTGGCTGGCGCTCCTCCTGGGGCTTGTCCAATTCGGGGCCATGGCGACCGCGCAGGCCGGCGACGTACCTGCCGCACAACCCGTTATCGCCATCATCATCGACGACCTGGGCAACCGCCCGCAGGCCGACCGCCGGGTGCTTGCGCTTCCCGGCCCGGTCGCCTGCGCGATTCTGCCCGACACGCCGTCTGCCAGCCGCCTCGCCATGAGCGCCGGCATGCTCGGTAAGGAGGTGCTGCTGCATCAGCCGCTGCAGTCACTTCGAAACAACAGTGGCCTTGGGCCCGGCGCCATCACGGTGTTCAGCACGCAGGCCGAGCTTGCAAGCACACTGTCTAAAAATATCAGTGAGTTGCCGAATGTGGTTGGGGTCAACAACCACATGGGCAGCTTGCTGACACGCCAGGCGGGACCCATGGACTGGTTCATGCACACGCTGTCGAAACACCAGCCGCTGTTCTTCATCGACAGCCGCACCACCGCGGCAAGCGTCGCGCTGGACACGGCTCGCCAGCACGGCGTGCCGTCTGCGCGCCGCGACGTCTTCCTGGACGGCCAGCTTGACGAGGCAGCGATTGCCTTTCAGTTTGCCCGCCTGAAGCGCCTGGCCACCGAGCGCGGCGGCGCCCTGGCCATCGGGCACCCCCACCCCGAAACCCTGGCCTTTCTCGAACGCGAACTGCCGCTGCTGTCCGCGGCAGGCTTTGAGCTCGTCAGCGTCTCCGAGTACATCGGCCGTCGCTCCGGGCACACGCCAAGCGCCTCGGGCCCGGCCAGTGCTGTTGCAGCGGCCGCTGGCAGTGCCGCCATCAATGGGTCTGCCCTGCTACAATAGCCGGCTGCGAAAAACACCATCGATTGGGGGTTTGATCACCATGGGAATTCAAAGAAAGTCGGCCGTTCGCGCGGCCTGTTGCCTGGTTGCCGCACTGGCGCTGGTTGCCTGCGGCGGCGGCGACGACGAGCCGGCGCAAGAGGAGTCGGACGACATCGAAGTCAATGTGGACGTGTCGGAGCTGGACGAGGAGAAGCTCGAACGCAGCGTCAAGCAGCTTGCCGACTCGTTCACCGGCGGTGAAGACGCCGTCGAGGTCGTTGACCACAAGGCGCTGAAAGACATCCTGCCGACGAAAGTCGCCGGAATGACGCGCACGTCCGCTTCGGCGGAGCGCAAGGGCGCGATGGGCTTCAACGTTGCGCAGGCGAGCGCCGAGTACCGCGCCGAAGACGGCGACGGCCTGCTGTCGCTGAGCATCGATGACATCGGCGGGGCGGGCGCGCTGGCACAGCTTGGCCTCGACATGATCGAGTTCGAGGAAGACACCGAAACGGAAAGCGGCTTCAAGCGCACCGGGGAGTACAAGGGCTACCGTTCCATCGAGCAGATGCAGTCGATGGGTGGCCGGTCCTTGAGCGAGATGACCGTGTTCGTCGGTGAGCGTTTCATCGTACGCATCGACGCCCAGGATGTGCCTTTCGAGCGCGTTCGCGAAGTGGCCGATGGCATTGACCTCGACGCGCTGGCCGAAATGGCCACAGCCGCCGACGCCGGCTAAAGACAACCGTCATGTCTGTTGTAGTAGTAGTCCGCAAGGGCGACCGCGCGGTGATGGCTGCCGATACGCAAACGTCGGACGGCAGCATTGTGCTGAGTGCCGAGTACATCACCAATCACGAGAAAATTGTGACGTTCGGCGACAGTTACTTTGGCTTCGCCGGGTGGTCTGCCAGCCAGGAAATCATGCAGAGCGTGATGCGTAACCACCCGGACAAGCTGGACTTCAGCACGCGGGAAGCGGTATTTGAAACGGCGCGCAGCATTCACGGCTTGCTCAAGAAAGAGTACTTCCTGGAAACGCAGGAAGACGAAAAGGACCAGCCAGTAGAGTCCAGCCAGCTGTCGATGCTGGTGGCGGGCCCTCGAGGAATCTTTGAGCTTGAAAGCTATCGCGCCGTGTCAGAGTACAAGCGCTTCTGGGCAATCGGCTCGGGGCGCCGCTTCGCCATAGGCGCCATGTACGCGGTGTACGACCAGCTTGCCGACCCACTGGCCATTGCCCGGGTTGGTATTGAGGCAGCGTGCCAGTTCGACGACGGATGCTCGCTGCCCATGACGCATCACGAGGCCAGCCTGGCTTCAAGCCTGACGACAGATTAAAAAAACCGCGCCAGCGGACGCCACATCATCGGGGGATACCATGTTGCGTAACACCAGAATCTCATCAGTCATTGGTCATGCCGCTGCCGTCGGCCTTGTGATTGGCGGCCTGGCCGGTTGCGCGCCGCCGGAACCACCTCAGGAACCGCCACCGCCGCCGCCGCCCGCACCGGCCGCCGCCAAACCGGCCAGCGACGTCGAGCGGCGCCTGGGTGAGTACGCCACGGTCAAGCTGACGGCAGACCTGTCCGCCTACAGCGACGAGCAGCAACAGATGATCGGGCTGCTGATCGAGGCGTCCGAGATCATGGACGCGCTGTTCTGGCGGCAGGCGTGGGGCGACAGGGGTGCACTGCTCGGCAGCCTCGAAGACGACGCGGCGATCAAGTTGGCCGAGATCAACTACGGTCCCTGGGACCGGCTGGATGGCGAACATCCGTTCATCGACAGCGTCGGAGAAAAACCGCTGGGCGCAGAGTTTTACCCGGCAGACATGACCCGCGAGGAATTCAACGCGTGGGAGCAGGAAGGCAAAGATGGCCTGTACTCGCTCGTGCGCCGGGGTGACGACGGGCTGGAACTTGTGCCGTACAGCGACGAGTACGCCGTGGAACTGGAGCGCGCGTCGAACCTGCTAGAGCAGGCGGCAGGCCTTGCCGACGATCCGGACTTTGCCCGCTACCTGACGCTGCGCGCGCAGGCGCTCGTAACAGACGACTACCAGCCGAGCGACATGGCGTGGCTGGACATGAAGAACAACCCGATCGACTTCGTTGTCGGCGCCATCGAAACCTATGAAGACCGGCTGTTCGGCTACCGCGCAGCCTACGAGGCCTACGTGCTCCTGAAGGACATGGAGTGGAGCGAACGGCTGGCGCGCTTTGCCGGCTTCCTGCCCGAGCTGCAGGCAGGGCTGCCGGTGGACGAGCGGTACAAGCAGGAAGTGCCGGGCACCGACTCGGACCTCAATGCCTACGACGTGGTGTACTACGCCGGGCACAGCAACGCCGGCTCCAAGACCATCGCCATCAACCTGCCCAACGACGAGGAAGTGCAGCTCGCCAAGGGCACCCGACGGCTGCAGCTGAAAAACGCGATGCGCGCCAAGTTCGACCGCATCCTGGTGCCCATTGCCGGCGAGCTGATTGGTCCGGACCAACGCGACCACATCACGTTTGACGCGTTCTTTGGCAACACCATGTTCCACGAAGTGGCGCATGGTCTCGGTATAAAAAACACCGTTAACGGCAGTGGTTCAGTGCGCACGGCGCTTAAGGAACTGGCTTCGCCAACGGAAGAGGGCAAGGCGGACATCCTGGGTCTCTACATGATTACCAGCCTGTTCGAAAAGGGCGAGATCAAGGACGGCGAACTCATGGACAACTACGTGACGTTTCTCGCCGGCATCTTCCGCTCCGTACGCTTCGGCGCGTCCAGTGCACACGGCCGGGCGAACATGGTGCGCTTCAATTTCTTCCGCGAGGCCGGCGCGTTCACCCGTGACGACAAAGGCCACTACCGCGTGAATTTCGATGCGATGCAGGCAGCGATCACCGCGCTGTCGCAAACGCTGCTGACGCTGCAGGGTAACGGCGACTACGAAGGCACGACGCGCCTAATGGTGGAAATGGGCATGGTCACGCCCGCCCTGCAGGCAGACCTCGACCGCCTTGCCGCGGCCGGCATCCCCGTGGACATCGTGTTCGAACAGGGCGCGGACGTGCTGGGCCTGCGCACGCTGTAAGCCGCGCCGGGCCACGGGGCATTGGAATGGGACGCTACCGAGCGCCACAGAAGCCGGGGTCGGCGTACATCACGCCGGCCGGCGCCAAAGCGCTGCGCGATGAACTTAATTACCTGTGGCGAACCAAGCGGCCCGAGGTAACGCGCGCGGTGTCCGAGGCAGCGGCGCTTGGTGACCGGTCCGAAAACGCCGAGTATATCTACGGCAAAAAGCAGCTTCGGGAAATTGACCGGCGGGTGCGTTTCCTAAGCAAGCGTCTCGAGGTGCTCAAGGTTGTCGACACGACCCCCACCGATCCGAGTCGCGTGTACTTCGGCGCCTCGGTCACGCTCGAGACGGAAGACGGCGAGCAGTCCACTTACCGCATCGTGGGCCCTGACGAGTTTGACCTGAAGCGCGGCTGGATCAGCATGGACTCACCGCTGGCAAAGTTGCTGCTCGGTAAGGCGCTCGACGATGAAATCGATGCGCCGCGCGCGGGCGGCAGCGTGCCAAGCACCATCGTCAAGGTTCACTACGACGCGTAGGAGCGGCTTCAGTCTGTGGGAGCGGCTTTAGCCGCGATTCCCAAACCTCACCGCTGAGGCTATCGCGGCTAAAGCCGCTCCCACAGCCAAGAATGAGTTACTCAGTGATGACCTCTTCGGCGGGATAACCGCCCGACGACCCAGCCAGTGGCCAGTTACGGAGTAATGATTTCTTCGGCGGGATAACCTCCCATGGCGCTGAAGGAAAAGCTGAGCTTCACGTCGGGCAGGGCCATGGGTTCGCCGTCGGCAACGGGCGGCCGGTAGTAACGGCGGCGCAGCGCCTTTGTGAGGGCAGACTTGAGATCACCACTCGCATTGGACTCGAGGATGCGAAAGTCGTCAGTGCGTCCCGCTTGCGTAATGGTGAACGCCACGACGGTAGTGCTTTCCCGCGCACCGATGTCCGGCGCCCGGTAAACGGGCGGCATAAAGTAGAGCGTGTTCGCATTCTGGAAATCGCGATTGGCTGCCTCGACGCCTTCGGTGTCGGCTATCGCCTGCCAGGCCTGCTTGTAATAGGCCGTCGACTGCTTTTCCTTTTTTGCGATAACCCACCAGTCCGCGAGCTTGGCAAGCGCCAGTGAACGGTCCCGACCCCCGATGCCGTTTGCCTCATATACCTCGATAAGCTGTTCAAGCACCGTGCGAAGCTGCTTGTTGGGTTTTTCCCACGTGATCGTGTCGTACGAATCCACAAAGGCGCTGAGCGGCGCGATCAGCCGCCCATCAGTTTCACCAAAGTGCTTGTTGTAGGTTTTGATGGCTTCCTGGTAGTGCTGGCGAGCGTTCTTGCGGTCGCCGCGGGCAAAGGACATGCGCCCGCGGTTGTATTGTCGCTTGGCAAACGCCTGCATCTTGCGCTGTTCCTGCGTGAGCTCCGCGTCATCCTGTGCGTGGCTCGGCGCGCTGGCCGACGCCAGCCCTAAGCCGACGAGGGCGGCCGCGAACAATGGAAGCACAGACCAGCGCTGCTGGCCCCGTAAAAAGGGAAACGTCATGGCTTGACCTGAAACTGGTTGAATTGTGTCCAGCCTAGCCAATACCGGCCCTGTCGGCAACGGACGCACCGGGGGACCCACGTTATGCCCGTGTCGCTCCGCTCGCGGTCGGGCGCGCTGCGCAGGCTTGCGATAAAATGCCCTCATCACACAGGAGACGTAGCACGTGGGAAATTCGCTCAAGGACCAGCTCGTTCGATCGGGCCTGGTCTCAAAACACAAGGCCAACACGGCAGGCCGAAAAAAGCACGCCAAGGCCAAGGCCGGCGCAAAAGCTACCGTCTCGGAAAGCGAGCGCCTCGCCCGGGAAGCGCAGGCAGCAAAGGCTGAGCGCGATCTCAAGCTAAACCGGGAGCGCGACGCCCTCGCGCAGGAAAAGGCCATCGCCGCGCAGGTGCGCCAGCTCATCACCATGAACGCCGTGTCGCGGGACGACGGCGAAGTGCCCTATCACTTTACCGACGGCACTACGGTGAAGACCATTCACGTCACCGACAAGCTCACCCGGCAGATCGCCAACGGACAGCTGGCCATTGTGCGCCTCGATGAGCGCTACGAGGTGGTGCCGGCCGCGGTCGCCGACAAGATCGCGCAGCGTGATACGGGTTGCATCATTGCCCAGGAGTCACGCAGCCACGATGAAGAACTCGACGACGAGTATGCAGACTTCAAGGTGCCCGACGACTTAATGTGGTAACGCGTCAGCGCTGGCCAAGCAGGTCTGTGTAGCGCTGAAAGTCGTCGTCGGAAAAACAGCAGAAGATCACCTTTTCCAGCACGAGGTCGAGGCGGGCAATCGTTCGTTTGACCGCGTCTACCGCGATGCGCGCCGCCTGGTCGGACGGGAAGCCAAAGACGCCGGTGCTGATGCACGGAAACGCGACGGTTCGGCATTGCCGCGAAGCGGCGGCACGCAGCGACTGCCGATAGCAGGAGGCGAGCAGCGCCGGTTCGTCGTTGTGGCCGCCCTGCCACACCGGACCCACGGTGTGCACAACAAACCGCGCGGGCAGGTCGAAGCCGTCCGTGAGCTTGGCTTCGCCGGTTTCGCAGCCGCCAAGCTGCCGGCATTGCCGCAGCAGCCCGGGACCGGCGGCGCGATGGATGGCGCCGTCCACTCCCCCGCCGCCCAGCAGCGACGGATTAGCAGCGTTGACGATGGCGTCTACCTTCAGCACCGTGATGTCGCCGTGAACAGCGCGCATGTCCGGCATTGGTTGTTGGTCCAGTGCGTTGTCGGTCATGGTCGTCTCCGCGCAATCGCGAATGCCACCATGGTAGCGCGTCAAACGCGGTCGCGCACTTTGCGATGCCGCGTGTGGTTACGCGCCGGCTGCCCCGCTCACCACGGACGGCGAGGCCCCGCCGGCGACCGTCGCGACAAAGCGCTCAATGACCTGCGCGCACTGTGCCGGTGCGCACTGCAGCAAACAGTGCGGCCCGGTGATCGTGTCGACACGGCCGTTGCGCGCGACGGCGGCAAACCGGTCTGCTGCCGACTTCGGTACTACCGCATCCTCGGATGCCCGCAGGTAGAGCGACGGGCCGTCAAATGCCGTCAGTTCAGCCGTCACGTCCGTGGTGGCCGCTTCCCGCGCCCGCGCGCGCAGCACACTGGCGGAAACCTGCGCCAGCGAGGCCTTTAGCCGTTGATGCAGATCGCCGTTGCCGAAGCGCCCGGTGAGCTGCACGACGCCAAACGTTCTGGCAACGAAGTGGATGGGGGTCAGGTCCAGCAAACCGAGCATCGGAGTCATTACCGGCCACGGATTGCTAACGAAGGATGCGCCGAGAATGATTCCACGCAGGCCGCTGGGGCGGGCCGCGGCGAGCTTCACTGCCACGGGCCCCGAGAACGACTCTCCCAGGATTACGAACGGCCGATCCTCGGGTAGTGACCGGGTAACCAGCGCCGTGAGCGCGTCGTAGTCGAGGAAACGATCGCCCGGGTAGCGCACAACGGTGGTCGCAAGCCGGCCGTCCACGTGCGCGACTAACGGCTCGAACAACTCACCCGTGCCGTCCATACCGGGCAGGAGCACGAGCCCGGGTGTTTGTGCAGCGGGCATGCTCAGGTCCGCCGGCGGCGTGCCCGGTCACGCATCGCGTCTCAGCGCGTAAACCCAGGCGTCCAGCCTGTCACCCTCGGCCGTGTGTACCACCACAGGCACGCGTTCGTAGGCGCTGCCCTCGAATGCGTCGAGTCGGTGCCAGTGTGAGTTGAGGGCGTCGGACTCGAACACGTAGCCGTCAACCGGCGGGCCGTCGTCCGAGGGTACGACGGCCGGACAGCCCATCGCGGCGCCCCAGCCCTCCTCATGCAAGATCCCGTTCAGCGATGCGGCGCGCCACGTGCCGGGAACGTCGGCGAGTTCCTTGTGGTTTGGCCGGCCAGGTGCCAGCGTTCCATACACAAAGAGTCTGTCCATGAACGTGTTCTTCTGTCTTGCTCTTCCCGCCTGTACCAACGTGGCTCAGCCGCTGGCGTTGTCCTCGCTCCAGGCCTTGGCTTCCCACAGCTCTATCTTGTTGCCCTCCGGATCCATGATCCAGGCAAAGGAACCGTTTTCATGGGACTCCGGGCCACCAACAATGTCGATGCCGTCTGCACGTAGCTGGTCGAGCAGCTCGGCGAGATTGTCCACGCGATAGTTGATCATTAGGGACGACTTGCTGGGCGAGAACCACTCGCTGTCCTTTGCCGCGACGTTCCAGACGGTGAGCCCGCCGTCGTCGGCCTTGTCCTCGGACCAGTTGAGAATGGCGCCGCCCCAGTCTTCCAGGGCAAAACCGAGGTGCTTGGCGTACCACGCCGAAAGCGCCGCGTTGTCGCCCGTGCTCTTGAAGAAAACGCCGCCGATGCCGGTGACTTTGGCCATGATCAGATCCTCTTGATGTCGTTTGCCGACCTGCCGCAGCCGCAGGCGACCAGTTGTGCTTGATGGTTTGGACGTAAGTGTAGCGCGTGGCGCAGGCAACTGCCCCGGGTCCTGGCCAATCAGCGGCGCAGCATCGAAGCAAGCAGGTAACGACCGAAGCCAAGCTGGCTGCGGAAATAGCCGCTCCACTTCGGCAGCGAGTCAGTAACGTCCGCCACGCGGCTGTCGTAGAACATATGCCCGACGGGTTCCGGTAGCGCCGCGGAATCCTGGACAACGGAGCTCGGCACCATGATCAGCTTTGGAAAAAGCGGCGCCTCGAACACTTCGATGGCAGGGGCGTGGCACGCGGCGCACTGGCCACGCTGAACGTTGGGCGGTGGTCGATAGGTCTGGAAGTTCACCGTGCCGTCCGATGGCCTGATGATGTCTGCATTACGAAAGGTCAGTACGTCCGCGAACGGCGCGCCGCCGTTGAACTGGCGGCAGATGCTGCAGTGACAGAGGATGCGAAACATCGGCATCGCCGACGCGGTGTATTGCACGTTGCCGCACTGGCACTGGCAGTTTAACGAGGTGGTATCAGTCATCGCCTTTCCGAACGTTCAATGAATCCGACGGCAAACAGCTCAGGAAGTTCGCGCGCCACGCCGCGCGAGCTGGGCAAGGAACTGCGACGGCTCATCCACGGCAATCGCCGCCTTGCGCCGCCGCTTCTTCAGGAGGTAAGGACCGGTGAATACCACCGGCGCGTCGAATTCAATCAGCACGGTTTTGCGAGAACCGAGCGGCGAAAGAAACAGCTTGCCGGGGTCCAGCTGCTCGGCGACGTCAATCTCCCGGGCCAGCCGAATGTTTTCGACCGGAATGTCCGCTGCCCAGATCAGACCGAAACGGTAGCGCAGTTGCCCGTCTTGCAATTGCAGCGGCCGAAACCTCACGGCCTGCACCTGGGCGAGGTACCACACAACGGACCACAGCGTGAGCAGCGTCACCACCCACGCCACGCCCGGGCCCTTCTTGCTCTCTAGCAACAGGTGAATGAGCGGTACGAACGGCAGCTGCGATAGCGCCACGAACAGGTAAACGTCCCGCGCGTTAGCGGTTTGCTCGTAGCTAAACTGCGTTCCCTCAGCCGCCGGGTCGCTGTGACTGAGCCGCGCAAAACATGCGTAGTAAAGCGTGAGGAGCTCAGTCTCGAGCAACCGCGCGAGAAGCGGCCATTTCAACAGGCTCCTCAACGCCGCAGTGGCGGAGTCGTGGAGCGATGACCTGTTGTTACGCTCTGCATCGCAGCGCCGAAGGAAGCGGCCGAGCATCCTGTAATCGAACAGCAGCGCGGCGAGCAAAGCCGCGCCCATGAGAACGTACTCGCTGAAGGTGATTTGTTGCGTTCGTGTGCCTGAGACAACTGCCAGGGTCACCAGCGAGGCGAGGCAAAGAAAAAACGTCCCCTTGGCCCTGGCCCTCGGGCCTGAAAGCAATGACGAACTGCCGGGGTCGGGGTGCATCGTTTGGCCCTGTGCTTTCGCTTTAGTCGAACTGCAGGCGCCCTAGCTGGACGACTTCTTCAAAATCCACTTGATGTACTTCGTGCCAAAGGACCTTGGCCGGCGCACGAAGTTATTCAGAATTTGCTTGTCGGGCGGGAGCCGTCCGGTGCGGACATGGTGGGCGACGGTGCGGGCCATTGCCGGCCACTCGTCTTTCTCGATGGGTAAGTCCGTTTCCCAGTTGTTGGCGGAGGTTGTCGCCCATTCCTTCCAGAAGCGCATGGCGAGCTTGTAGACCGGGCGCGGTATGTCGTTCATGTTGGAGACCTCGCTGCGAACGCGCTCCAGGTGCGCCAGCTCATCGCCGAGCGAGTCAGCCTCGTGGGCGTCGGCACTCTCCTCGAGTGCGCCCGCCAGAAGTTCCGCGGCCCTGGACGCCATGACAGCCCTGCCTCTTTGTTGGTCCCGCGATAACGCGACTATCGCGCCCTTCTATTGTCGCACAGACGGCGGCGCCAAAGCGCTGCCAGCGCGTGATTCGGGCGGCGCGCGATCAGGTAACGAGCTTGGACTCGAGCGGCTCCCGCGGCGACGGGCCTATTGGCTTTCCGTAACCTATTCTGGCGAGCATCTGCACGGTGTCCCCTGGGTCTTCCGAAAGAAGTTCGTGGGCGCGGCGATAGTGCGTTGCCATGGCGGGAAACTCCTGCAGCGCCTGGCTGAGCGGGTGAAAACTCAGTCCCGAGGCGTTGGCCGCAAGCTGAACGCGCACCCAGGCACGGCCGGCTTCAAGCTGCGTGCAGCGCGAGTTGTCAGCGGTGGTGGACCACACGAACGCCGGCGATGACAGGCACGCCCGCCGGTAGAATTTGAGCGACTCCTTGTAGCCTGTGGAGTCAGGATCGTCCATGGCGTCCCTCGTCATCATGCCAAGCACGCCCAGCGTGGAGCTTGCGCGATCATCCAGCGAGAGGCCGTAGGGATTGGTGTCGACGGCAGCGCCGCCAATGTGACTGACCGCGATGCTCTCCCGGCGCGTCGCGGGGTTTGCCCATTCCACGGCCCACGCCTCGGCTGCCAGGA
>JBCAXP010000018.1:0-24089 GCA_038533995.1 Pseudomonadota bacterium | reverse complement strand
CCCAACGGCGTGCCGTCCTGGGTGGGCATCGAGTACATGGCGCAAACCGTCGCTGTGCTCGCCGGCAGCCAGGCGTCCGACGAAGGCGACGGCGCGCCGCTCGGTTACCTGCTCGGCACGCGCCGCTACACCTGCGAGACGCCATGGTTCACCGACGGCACGGTGCTGCGCGTCCGCTGCGAGGAACAGCTGTTTGATGGCAACGGCCTGGGGGTCTACGCTTGCCACATCGAGGACAGCAACGCGGCCGGCACGCCAATCGCGAGCGCGCGGCTGACCGTCTACCGAAAGGCAAAATAATGACAGACAACAACGACACCCGCCACGCGGTGCTGGTGACCGGCGCAAGCCGCGGCATCGGCCGCGCCATCGCCATCGCGCTGGCCGGCGCAGGCTACGATCCGCACGTGCATTACGTGCGCGACGAAGCGGGCGCCGGCGCCACCGCCGACGCATGCCGCGAACTTGGCGCCAGCCCGGTCGTGCTGCGCTTCGACATCGGCGACCGCGACGAGACCAAAGCAGCGCTGGACAGTCACCTTGCCAGTCACGGTGCCCCATACGGGGCCGTGCTCAACGCCGGCGTATCAAGGGACGGTGTGTTCCCGATGCTGTCCGGCGACGACTGGGACCAGGTGCTGCACACCAACCTCGACGGCTTTTACAACGTGCTCTCGCCGCTCGTGCTGCCGATGATTCGCCGGCGCAAACCCGGCCGCATCGTAACGCTCTCGTCCGTGTCAGGCCTGGCTGGAAACCGCGGCCAGGTCAACTACAGCGCCGCGAAGGCCGGCATCATCGGCGCCACCAAGGCGCTGGCGATGGAACTGGCGAGCCGCAAAATCACCGTCAACTGTGTCGCCCCCGGACTGATCGACACCGACATGACTCACGACCTGCCCGTTGACGACATGCTGAAAATGATCCCGGCCAACCGCATCGGCAAACCGGAGGAAGTCGCCGCGGTTGTGCGCTTCTTGCTGTCCGACGAAGCTGCGTACGTCACGCGCCAGGTGATCGCCGTTAACGGCGGCATGTTTTGAACCACCGCGTTGTAGTCACCGGCGCGGCAGGGGTCTGCCCGCTGGGCGAATCCTGGGCCGAGGCGCGCGACAGCCTCGCGTCGCTCGAGAACCGGGTGCGGCATGTCGACGCGCTGGAAGACTACAACGGGCTCAACACCAAGCTCGCCTCGCTGGTAACCGACTTCACGCCGCCGGCGCGCTTCGACGCGGAGGCGATGCCCGCCATGGGCCGGGTGGCCCAGCTTGCGGTGGCGGCAACGGAGAAGGCGCTGAATGACGCAGGACTCAGCGACGACCCGGTGCTCACGGGCGGCCACACCGGCGTTGCCTATGGCTCGTGCACGGGAAGCACCGCGAAGGTCTGCGAGCTGGTAGACGCCATTCGCGGCAAGCCACATCCGCCGCTCGACCGCGCCGACTACGTGCGGCACTTGAGTCACACGGCGGCGGTGAACATCACGACGTACTTTGGCCTGAAGGGCCGCCTCATTCCCACGCCGAGTGCCTGCACCGCCGGCTCACAGAGCATCGGCTACGCGTGCGAGGCAATTCGCACCGGTCGCCAGACGGTGATGCTGGCCGGCGGCGCCGAGGAGTTCTGCGCGTCTGAGGCGGCGGTGTTCGACGTGCTGTACGCAACGAGCACGGCAAACGCAGCCCCCGGCAGCACGCCGCGACCGTTCGACCGGGACCGCGATGGGCTGGTAATCGGCGAAGGCGCGGGCACGCTCGTGTTGGAAAACCGTGACCACGCCCTCGCCCGCGGCGCGCCGATACTGTGCGAGGTCGTCGGCTTCGGCACGAATGCCGACGGTGCGCACGTGACACGACCGAACCGGGTCACGATGGCGCGGGCGCTACAACAAGCGCTGGATGACGCGCGTCTGAGCGGCACCGATATCGGCTACGTGAACGCCCACGGCACCGCCACCGAGCACGGCGACATTGCCGAGTCCAATGCGACCGCGGAGGTGTTGGGGCGCGCCGTGCCGATCAGCTCGCTCAAAAGTTACATCGGGCACACGCTCGGTGCCTGCGGCGCCCTGGAAGCATGGATGGTGATCAACATGATGCGCGACAACTGGTACGCGCCCACCGTCAACCTCGACCACGTCGACGAGCGCTGCGGCGACCTGGACTACCTGCGCGATGCGCCGCGCATACTCGACAACGAGTTCGTAATGAGCAACAACTTTGCCTTTGGCGGGATCAACACGTCTGTCGTGTTCCGCCGCGCCTGACCTTTAGGACTTTCGAAAAATCAGCGACGTGTTGATGCCTTCGACGGAAAACGCGTTGGCCATCACGCAGTCCACCGCGCCCCGCCTGCCCTCACCGCGAAGATAATCGAGGTCGGCGCAAGCGTTGTCGATGGCGTCCAGGTGCAGCGTCGGCGCCAGCCAGCCGCCGTTCATCATTGCGATTGCCAGCCAGGCCTCCAGCGCGCCGCTCGCCGCGAGCGTGTGACCGAGATAAGTCTTCAGTGCGCTTACCGGCGTCGCCGAGCCAAACACGCTGTGTAACGCGTGGCTCTCCGCCACGTCTGCCGCGCCGGTGGCGAGGCCGCACGCGGACACGTAGCCAATGTCGCCCGGCTCGAGCCCGGCATCGGCCAGCGCAAGCCGCGTGCAGGCGGCCAGGGCACCGGGGTCCGGGTCCCCCTCGGTCCGGGCGCCGCTGGTATTCGTGCCGAAGCCAACGACCTCACAAAGCACCGGGGCGCCGCGGGCCATCGCATGGTCGTAGTTCTCCAGCACCAGCGCACACGCGCCTTCCCCCAGCACCGGCCCGGCCTGGCCGGCGGCAAACGGCACCGGTGGACGCCAGCGCGCCGCATCGTCGGCTTCAGGGTCGGCCTCCGGGTCGAACATACCGGCCATCAGCTGGCTCATTTCGTCGGCGCCGCCGGCCACCATGACCTGCTGGTGGCCGTCCCGTATCGCCTCGAACGCATAGCCGATGCTTTGCGAGCCGGAGGTGCAGCCGCTGCTCGTCGGCAGCACGCGCCCGGTCAGACCGAAGAACACGTCGATGTTCACGGTGGCGGTGTGGCTCATCATGCGCACGTAGGAAGTCGCTGTGAGCTTTGCGGTGCTCTTGCCAACGATCAGGTGGCCGAGCTCCGCGAGCGCGTTGACGCAGCCGATGGACGACCCAAGAGCGACGCCGGTGTTGCCCGACTTCAGCACCGGATCGCCAATGAGGCCGGCATCCTCGAAGGCCAGTTCCGCGGCACGCACCGCCATGAGCGCAACCCGGCCCATGCTGCGCGTCTGGCGCCGCGTGTAGTGCGGTGGCGCGGCGAAGTTGTCGACCGGCGCGGCCAGCGTCGTGTACTGGTGCTCTTCGCCCTGGGGCCAGCTGTAGCGGCGTAGCGCAGAGCGGCCTTCCGACAGGTGGGACATCGCCTCGTCTGCGTTACTGCCCAGACCGCAGACGCTGCCAGCGCCGGTGATTACTACACGTGCCATCTGTGGGGTGCCATCAGTGGGGTGCCATCAGTGGAGCGGCATCGTCATTCAGTAAGCAACGCGGGGCCGCGCAGGCGCCGGCGAATCAGCACCGGCAGGCGAACCAGCATGCCGAGAATGAGGCGAATGTGCATGAGCGTGAGATCGACGTTGTCCCGCACCATGCGAAAGTGCGACAGCCCGTCTTCCGGGTAGCGCACGGCCGACGGCACGAACTCCACCTGGCCGCCGCTCCAGCACCAGCGCACGAGAATCTCGATGTCGAACTGCATGCGTGCGCGGACGCCCGGCGCGTTGCACACCGCCATGACCGCCGCGAGCGGGTACACCCGGAAACCGCACATGGCATCGCGAATGCTGGTCGACAGCGTTTCCAGCATGACGCACCAGGTGGTGAGCTTGCGCCCGTGCAGCCGGCTCTTGGGAACGTCCGGCCCGAACACCGGCATGGCGGAAATAATCGACGTGGGGGCCGCCTGCGAAGCCGCGACCAGCGTTGGCAGGTCGGCCACGTTGTGCTGGCCATCCGCGTCAATCTGGATCGCATGGGTGAAGCCGGCGCGCGCCGCGGCAGCATAACCACTCATCACCGCGGCGCCCTTGCCACCGTTGCGTTCACGGTATTCGATCGTCACCGCGTCGTAGCACGACGCCAGCCGTTCCAGTTCCTGCTTCATGTCGTCAGTGCTGCCGTCGTCGACGACGATCACTGGCAGTTGATAGTCCGCAAGCTCGGCCAGCACCGGCGCGAGCTGCCGAGCATGGTTGTAGTGCGGTATGACGATGCAGTAACTGTGCGGAGAGTCTTTCAAAGCAACGGGTCGCTTCAGGTTGCTAGTGGTCACCCAGCATCGAGTTCATGCGCGGGTTGTCGAGCCAGGCGGCAATGTCCTTGCCAAGCGCCTTGGTGCAGCGTCCGAGAATGGAGCAGGTGCCTTTGTAGCCGCCAAATACGCCGCCGCCAGAATAACGGCCCGCGGTGAAGCTGCCAACCACCTCACCGGCCGCGTCGGTGAGTTCGCCCTTCACCTTAATGCTCTTCGGCCCGGACCACGCGCCGCCACCGGCGCCCTGGGCGCTAATGATTTCCGCTGTCAGCACGTGGTACTCGCCCTCGGCGGGTGCCTCAGTTACGAGCGTGTAGCCTTTCTTCTTTTTTCCGTAGGACTGAATGAACTCAGCAATCTTCTCTTCCAGGCGGCACTCGTCGCGCACGTTGTCCCGGACCATTACATCCGGTCCGAAGGCGATTTTTTCAGGAATTACAATAATGTCCGCAGCGTAGGCGCTAACGGTCAGGCAGGCCGTCATGATCGCGCAGGCGGCAGCGCTGCGCAGAGCTGAAATTCGCATGGGAGTTCTCCTTCGCCTTTTTCGGCGCTCGTTTGCGTGTTGTCAGGGCAAGACTACACAGATTCCGGTAGCCGAAAAAGCCGGCCCGGCTCCATGCAGCCTATGTGCCGTGAGCGCGAAAGAACTCCCAGATGACCTCGATAGTCTCGAAGCTGCCGACGGTGGTGAAGTCGGCCTTCGTATGCGGCGAACGACCGGACCAGCGGTGCCCCCAGCCGCCCAGCCGGTACAGCGTCACGGGATTGCCGCTTGCGCAGTCCTGCCACGCCCAGCGGAGCACGTTGTCGAAGCCCGACGGCGGCTCGGACTCCGTCGCGCAGCCGTTTGCCCTGGCCCAGAAGCGCGCCGACTCCAGCACCGGCACCGAGCCGATGCCGCCGCCGGCCTCGGGGTCACCGTCAAACGGCAGCCGGGGGTCGGCCGAACCGTGAATGACGATCGTCGGCATGCCGCCAGGGGGTGGCTCGATTGGCCAGTCGATGGCCCCGCCAGGCGTTACGCGGCCAAGGGCGCCGGAGACCCCCGCGATGCCCGCAATGCGGTCGGGATGAGCCGCGGCAATGCTGTAGGTGAGCATCGCGCCGTTGGAGAAGCCCAGCACGTACACGCGCGAGGTATCCACGGGCACGGTCGCGGCCAGCCGGTCGATGGCTTCCAGTACGAACGCGACGTCATCAATGCCCTTGTCGACCGCCTTGCCGCAGCAAAAGCCGGCGTTCCAGTGCAGCAGCAGGCCAAACAGGCCATTGCCCTGGGGGTAGGCGGCCACGAGCTTTTCCCGGTCGGCCAGCTCATTCAGCATTGACCGGCGACGGATATTCTTCGGACTGCTGATGCCGCCGTGCAGCGCCACCACCAGCGGCACGGGCTCTGCCGCCGACAGGCCTTCGGGCACGTAATACTGCACCTTGCGACGCTGCCCCAGCAGGCCTTCGCAGTCGAGCTTTTCCGTGTGAAGCCCAGGCTGTGACGGCCATTCGTCTGCGGCCACCGCCACGCCCGCAGGCAGGAGGGCCGCGGCTACCAGTGCGAGCCCGGCCGCGAGAAAAGCATAAACGCTGCCGTTACCAGCCCTTGCGGAAACCCACCGAGACGAACAGCGGAACCTGCGTAACCGGCTCGCGCGACGAGTAGTCGGCCTCGTACTCGTAGTCAGACACGTTGCGATGGTTCGTGGCATTTTGGATCTCGAAGTACAGGAGCGCATCGTTCCACTTTTCCAGCGTCCAGTCGGCGCGCAGGTCAAGGCGAAAGTAGCTCGGCAGCCGCTCGCTGTTGACCTCGCCGTAGACAGGCAGAAACGCACCCTCGTTGTCAGGGTCGGGGATGCCGCCAAGAATCGGGCTGTGCGGTGCGCCGCTGTGGTACCAGGCCTTGCCGCTAAACGACAGCCGCTCGTTCATCTGAAACTTCGCGACGAGCGACGCGATAACCGGCTGGTCGAACGCAAAATCAAAGGTGCGGCCCGTGTCCAGGTCACGGCGCTCCGCCTTGGCGTACGACAATGACGCCCAGCCCAGCCAGCGTGGACCGAAGTGTCCGCGAAGCATGAGTTCGGCGCCAACCGCCTCGCCTTCGCCACGGTTGTCGTAGCGCGTAAGCTCGTTCGCTGTGACGAGATTGCGAGAGTCCTTGCGATACACGTCGGCCTTTACCTGCCAGCCGTTGGCAAGGAGGTGTTCGACGCCGACAACAAAGTGATCGGCCTCCAGGTATTGCAGCGACGGATTGCCCAGCGTCTCCTCGATGTACTCGAACGCCGGCAGCTGATGGTAGCGACCCGCGGCCATCATCAGCGTCGTGCGCGGGCGCCACTGCCACGTGACGGCGGCGCGCGGCTCGACCGCGCTTCGCTCAAGATAATCGTCAGCGGTCAGGGCAACACCGAGCGTCACGCGCAGGCGCTCGCCAAGCGACAGCGTGTCATCCACGAACACCCGCGCCCGGGAAAACTGCAGCCGATCGCGGGTCGTGACTTCCTCCGCATCGGTGAAGCGGCAGTCCACCTCGAACTCCGTACACCCCGCGTCGCGAAGCACAACGTCATAGTCGACGTCGAAGTAGGACAGCGTCGTGCCAACACTGAACTCATGCACCCCGAGCGCCGGCAGCGTCGCCTCGGCGCGCAGCGAGTTGTCGGTGACCACCGTGTTCACATCGCCGGCGCCGCCCAGCCGGGCGGTGAACGTTGTCTGGTTGCGCGCAAAGCCCACTTCCACGGGTGGTCGCTCCAGGCCGGACCTGGCACGCGCGTCCATCCCGAACACCACGGCCTGCCGGTGGTACTCCAGCGCGAAGCGGTGGGCGCCGGCCAACGCCGGGTCCTGCATTACTTCTGTGCTTTCGTCGCGGAACAACAGCTCCACTTCGTCAGACGAGCCGTCGAGAAAGAAATCCAGGCGCGACGTATCGCCGACGTCCACCTGGTAGCGCCCGCGGTAGTCGTAAAACTTCGGCAGCTGCACAAGGTCGACGTCGTCTTCCTCCTGATCGTTGATGTTCTCGATGAACGGTTCGAGGATCAGGTCGTAGTAGCTGACGCGCCCCGAAAAGTAAGCGCGCTGCGTGTCGCTGATGGGGCCTTCGAACAGGGCACCCGCGTGCACGAGGTTGACGTCAAGCAGGCCGCCGACCTTGTCAGACGCCGGATCCCGGGTGCGCACGTCCACCGCGCCGCCAATCACGTCACCGAAACGGGCGCTGTATCCGGCAGGCAGAAACGAGAAGCCCTCGACGACGTCGCCGTCGACCACGCTGCCGGTGCCGAAATGGAACAGGTAGCCGACCTGCATGAAGTCGATTCGGTAGGTATTGTCGACCGGACGGGTGCCGCGCACCGCCACGCCGCCCTGGAAGTCGTTGTTCACAGCGACGCCCGGCAGCGTAATGATCGCCTGCAACGGATCGTCGTTGACGCCGGGGATGCCAGTGAGCATTTCGGCATCCAGGTACAGGCCGAGCGGAGTCTCCGGAAGCTTCGATCCGGTGACGACGATGTTCTCCATGTCCTCGTCATCGACCGCGGAGTCCTGCTCTGCCGCCAGCGCACCAGCGGAGAGCCAACCGGCCAGCGAGGCAGCGACGGCGCACGCAAGGGAGTGCCGGCGGCAGGGCCGCGCGGGGCACGCTGCCATTGATCTCGCGGATTGACGTCGTGTCGTTACCATCCAACTCCTTCCCGATGCACCGGTGCCGGCCTCCTGCCCACGCCATGTAGCGGTAGCAGGTGGGCGCGTCTGCCCCGGTTAGTGTCCTTGCCCCTTCATCGTACAGGAGGCGCCCGCGTAGTGGATGATTCTGGCGTGGTCCGTCGCCAACGCGGTGCCGGGTATCTGGTGGCCGCGCTTAGGGGTGAAGAACGACTGACGGCTGCTTAGCCTGCCGACCAGCTAATCGCCAAACTCCAGCCCTGCCCGCAGGCGCTCGATCAGCGTTCGCGCGACCTGCCGCGCGGAAGCCGGGTTCTGACCGGTCACCAGGCACCCGTCCACCGATATCGCCGGCTCAAAGTCTGCCGCCTCATGGAGCGTCGCTCCGCGCGCCGCCAGCGTCGATGCAAGCGCAAACGGCATCAGCTGATCCTTTCCGGTCGCGCGCTCCTCGGCGTCGGTAAAGGCCGACACCGTTTTCCCCGCCACCAGCCAGCTGCCGTCGTCGAGCCGCACATTGACGAGCGCCGCGGGACCATGACAGACCGCGCCGACCGGCCGGCCCGCGTCCATCATCCAGCGCACGGCGTGCTGCACGTCAGCGCTGTCGGGCAGGTCCCACATCGTGCCGTGGCCGCCGGGAAAGTACAGCGCGGCAAATTCCGGCAACGCCAGTGAACGCAGTGAAGGCGTATCGACAAGGCCCGGCTTGACGCGCGCATCGGCAAGAAAGGCCTGGTTCACTGGATCATCAAGATCTGCACTGCTGGGGTCCATGTGCACAGGTCCACCTGCCGGGCTTGCCAGCGTCACGGCGAAGCCCGCTGCCGTCATCATGTGCCAGGGGTGGGCGGTTTCAGACAGGTGATAACCGGTGGGCTCGGCCGACGCATCGTCTGCGTCTCCGAGAAGCGTGTGATTGGTCAGTACAAAGAGAACCCGGGGCGACAGCCCCCCGGCGGTGCGCTGGCCTTGCGCCGACGCCTCGGTGTCAGGAGTACGCTCTTTCACGGACATGCTGGTGATTGTAGCGGCTGGCCGTTTGATTGAGCTAGTCGCTCCGGCCCCAAAAAAATACCGGGGGCCCCGCTCCTGCGAAGCCCCCGAAAGTACCCGGTTTTCTACTGGAGTGCCGGGTAGTCAGCCACCATGTTGACGCCACCAAGGGGTTTGTTCGCGCCCTGGTGACAGGTTCCGCAGTTCGCTTTGGGCGCGTCGCCTGTTGGCCCAAGGCGGTAGTCCGGATATACCGGCTGCAGCGGGTTCAGAAACTCGTTGTTGAGTCCCGCAACCATGCGCAGTCCGTGCCACGCGGTAACGCGCTGCGGCCGGCTCTGGTCCCACTCCGCAAACGCGCGGGAGTTGTGACAGAAGTTGCAGTTCACGCCGAGTGCACTCGAGAGGTGGAACATGAGTGCGTAGGTACCCTCGGCTTTCTGGATCGTGCCGGTGTCGCCGGTCGGCTGCCAGCCGACGGTGTTGACCGCGATGTTGTCCAGCGATTCACCTTCGAGATAGCGGGAGAACGGATCCGCGGGCAGCGAGGCGTAGCCGACGTTCGGTGCCGCGATATTCTGACCTTCGCGGTTGCCGGTGTATGCCTTCATGTTGTCGGCGGACGGGTCCTTGAACCAGATGTTCTCGGGCACGTTGTTGCCGGCGTGGCAGGTATAGCAGGTGACGCCTGTGCCGCCGTGATGGTCTGTCCATTCACGGTTCACATGCTGCGTCATCTGGATCATGCGTCGCGATACGACCTTTGTGTACTTGCTGTCGTCGGCAAGGTCTGCCGGGTTGTGGCAGTAATTGCAGCCTTCGTCCGGCGCGACCCACTGCGTGATCGCCAGCATGGTACGGGTGAATTCCGCGATGTTGAGATCGCCAAGCACCTGCACGTTCTGATACACGGCGCCGGCTTTCGGCCCGCCAGAGGACGCGGCCGGCTGCGGTTCCGGCACCGTGATTTCGTTCTGCTCTGCCCGCGGGTTCTCCACCAGCACCATGGCGGTACCGCGATAACCCACCTGCTCGGTGTCGATGGGCGGACGTTCGCAGGCGCTTAAGAGCAGCGCCGCGGCAAGCACCGTGACCGGCGCAATGAAGTTTCTGGTCGATGTCATTGGCTTCATGTCCTTACGGCATTGGGTTAACGACGGGCGGATCATTCGCCGGGTAGGGCGGCACCAGGCCGTGTTCCATGCCCCACACGTACCAGTTGTCCACGACCGTTCCCGTCAACAAAATGCCGATGCCACCGGTCAGCGGACACAGCACGGCAAACCACCATGCCCAGCGATGAATCGACTCGTAGGTGGCGTTGAAGCCCATGGTCCAGCGCCAGAACAGCGCACCGCGCTCAGCGGCGGTTCCGCGGTCGACAATCTGCTCGATCTCCCGGTGTGAGCCGTAGCGGTCTGTGGCAAGAATGGTTGCCGCGTGCATGGCGAACAGCAGCGTCGACCCGTAAAGGAATGCGATCGACAGCATGTGGAAGGGGTTGTAGAACAGGTTGCCGTAACGAATAGAGAACGCGGCGGTCCAGTCGAGGTGCGGGAAGATGCCAAACGGCACCGCTTCGCTCCAGCTTCCGATGAACACCGGGCGGATGAAACCGAGCACCAGGTACAGCCAGATGGCGGCAGCAAACGCCCAGGCAACGTGCGTGCCCATCCCCAGCGCGCGAGCGCGTCGGTACATGCGCAGCCACCACAGCAGTATCGACACGGTCAGGAAGAAGCCGGCCATCAGCCACCAGCCGCCTTCGTTCAGTGGCGGAATGCTAAGGCCGTACTCCGGTTTGGGCGGCTCCAGGGCCAGCCACGGCAGCTGCCGGATGAATTCAATCGGGTCCCAGTTCACCGAGGCCCACATGTTCAGGCCGATAATCTCGAAGGCCAGAATGCCGAAGATCAGCGAGAAAACGCCGAGCCATCCGAGATAGATTGGGCCGATCTGTGCGTCGCCGAACTTGCCCAGCCAGTAATTGAGGTACGGGCCAGCCTGGCGTGTCCACACACCACCCTTGAACGGTACGCTCTCCTCGCCGCCACAGTTGACCTGGATGCGGGTAAAGATGTTCTGATATTCAACAGCCATTCTCTGTATCTCCCCCTAGCTCCAGATCGGCAGCGCCAGCCACCAGTTCCACCATTCAGGCCAGCCGCGAGTCCAGAACGGGCCGCTGATGATGATGCAGACGGCGCTCCAGAAAACGGCGCTCACCGCGAGAAACAGACCAAGGCGGTGAATGCCGAGCGACCCGATCGAGTAACCGATCGCGTCCCGGAAAAAGGTATTCTCATGCTCCGTAGCCTTCACCCGTTCGCCCTTGGCCGGGTTAGCACCCGACAGGATGGCCGCGCCGTGCAACGACAGCGCCAGCGTCGTGGTGAAGAAGAACGTGATGGCGATCATGTGCGCCGGGTTGTAGTGAAAATGCAGGTACTGGTAGCCGGTGTTGGACACCCAGTCCAGGTGACTCATGATTCCGTATGGAAAGCCGTGCCCCCATGCTCCCATCAGCACCGGCCGAATAACCACGAGGCTGACGTACGCGAAGATGGCAACGCCAAAGGCAAACGGTACGTGGTAGCCCATGCCGAGCTTTCGGCATATCTCGACTTCCCGGAGCGCCCAGGACACGAAGGCCCCGATCGCGCAGATAGTGATGATTTGCCATAGCCCGCCTTCGGCGAGCGGCGCGAAACCAAGGCCGTAACTCAAGTCAGGCGGTGCAATGTTGATTTGCCACGGTATCCACGATGGCCCGATGGCAGCGCCCCAAAAAATCAGCGCAGTGCCCAGGAGGGCGAAGAACGCCGTGGTGACGCCGAAGAAACCGACGTAGAAAGGGCCGATCCAGAAATCAAACAGATCACCACCGATCAACGTGCCCCCACGCACACGGTACTTTTTCTCGTAACTCAGCATCGACACTTGTTCACCCTCCAGTCACGGAGTTTTTCACTCGACAAATATTGACTGCAGCACGCTACCCGACGACGCCGCTGGGTAGCGTGCTGCAGACTGCTAACCAACAGACAAGCGCGACAAATCCTGATGAGCCTCATGGGCCACAAGATGTGTTGTCGTCTGATAGCTAACATCAGATACACGCGGACCTTCAATCCAGTTGAATCTGTCAGTACTGAGCAGAATGAAGTGGATGAAAATCGCTAACACGAACAAAAAGGTTGCCATGGCAATCAGTGCACGACGTGGATCAAAAAGTAGCCAAATACGCCACATGTCATAGCCTCCTTATGTGAATCGTGAAATCACGTGGTTTGCGACGGCGTTCGCACCGTCAGAAAGTGCTGCATAGCCTTCGACTCCGGGGAACCAAGGGCGCCATTGCCACACGAGGAAGTGGGCAATGATTGCAATCACCGTGAACACGATAAAGCCCATCATAAACAGCTTATGGAACTCTCTCGCTTGGTTTGCGGTCATCCCAGAAGGTGACCCTGAACTATCAGCCATAGTGCTTCCTTATGACTTGGCCTTGCGGCCGTTACCGTGCAAATCCCGCACGGCGGGGAATTACGCCCCCGGCCACGAAAAGCCGGTGACGAAATTTCTTAAACCGAAAAAGCGGTCGCTGTGCTGGCGGCGATCTTTGCCTCAACCAGGAAAGACCGGTAGCCGTGCGCGCCTGGTGGCCAGGGTTGCCAGCGCCAGCCGGTCATTGCCGCGACCATGGCCACGGGTAGCAAGACCATGAAGGCGACTGCGTATAAAACGCTGTCCATTAAAGTGCTGCCCAGTCCTCGGGAAGCTCTGCTTGGGTTTGTGGTTGACGTAACGTGATTCATTGTGGTGACTCCAGTAACGGGTCGATCTCTTGTATCAGGCGGCCACTTGCCGCAGCTTGACGGCCGCACGATTGACGCACTCGACGTCAACTGACGGCATGCGGGCTTCGCGCGCCAGCCGTTCCGCGCTGTCCCTCAACTGCTTTGCCGCCGAAATTCTCACCAGCACGGGCTGCGTGCCGACAATCTCCTCCATCCTCGCCTTCGCATCGTCGTGCCAGGCGAGTTCCTGCATGTTTCTTGCCGGGGTCCTGTCGACCTCGTCGAGCTTCGTGCCGAGCGGCAGAATGTTGAACAGCGCATCAAAGAGTGCGTTGCAGACTTCCTGCACCAGGTACGTAGCGCCGCTGTAACCCATGAATGGCGTGCCCGTGTGCCGGCGAATTACCGACCCGGGGAAGGACGCGGGAATGTACACCGCCGAGGAGTTGTTCTCGGCCAGGTACATGCGCTCGTTGTAGCTGCCGAACATGATGAGCGGCGGGGTGGTGGCGATCTTCTCGCGCACCTCGTCGTTGCGCGGCTTCACGCCGGGCTTTCTTGCAACGGCGAACGTACACGGCAGCCCCATGTCGTTCTCCAGGAAGTTGCGTACCCCGCGGGTGTACGTTTCGTTCGCGACAATGGCGAAGCTCGCGGTCGCGAAAAAATCCTGCGTAACTGACCGCCACAGGTCCCACAGCGGCTTGATCGTGGTGTGCTTCTCGCGCTCGATGAACGGCTCGGGATCAAGACCCAGCAACGTGCCGAGTTCTCGCAGGAACGCGGTGGTGCTGTGCAGGCCTATGGGCGCCTGCAGGTACGGGCGCTCGAGCTGTTCGCACAGCAGGCGGCCAAACTCGCGGTACATGCAGATGTTGACTTCAGCGTCGCACAGCTTCGGTACCGAGGCGACGTGGCTGCCGAGCGGAAACACCTGGTTGACCTCGGCGCCGATGCCCTCGACCAGGCGTTTGATTTCCGCCAGGTCCGACGGCATGTTGAAGTGACCGTAGGCAGGGCCAATGATGTTGACCTTTGGCTTCTCACCTTCCGCCCGCTTCTTCACCGGCGGCACCTTGGCGCGCTTCGGACCGAACTCGGTCCACAGCCAGGACAGCGCCCGGTCGGCGCTTTGCCACTGGTCCTCGTCGATGGTGCGCGGCAGGAAGCGTTTGATCTTCGTGCCTTCCGGCGTCACGCCACCGCCAATCATTTCAGCGATGGAACCGGTCACCACCACGCTGGGCTGGTGCGGATCGAGCACCTTGTGCGCGCGCTTCATCGCGTTCTCAGTGCCGTGCTGGCCGAGCTCTTCTTCGCCAAGGCCGGTGACGACAATCGGCAGTTCGTGCGGCGGCAGCGCGTCGGTGTAATGCAGCACGGACGTTACCGGCAGGTTTTCGCACCCTACCGGCCCGTCGATGATGACCTGCAGCCCCTTGATCGCGGTGAACACATACACCGAACCCCAGTAGCCGCCAGCGCGATCGTGATCGAGAACCAGCATCAGACTATAGACTCCGCTACCAGCTTTTTCTTTTTCGGCCCCCTCAATGGCCCCCGGCGTTTTGCGGGCGGCTTTTGCGGAAGTTCGTTCCAGACGCCGGCGTTGTCACCGGTGCCGACGTCACCGAAGAAGGCTTTCATTTCATCGAAGCGGCCCTTCTGGCTCATGGCGCCGTTGATCACCTGGGCCAGCGAGCCAGGGCCCGGCATTCCCATGAGCGGACGGGCGGAAATCAGGTTCGTGAAGTACAGGCCGGGAATCGCCAGCTCTTTCGCCTTCTGAACGACCGGCGTGGTGCCGATCGCAAGGTCCGGGGAAAACTCCTGCATGGCCGCCACGTCCTGCTCGAGCGACGCGCGGAACTGCACCTGCACACCGCGCGCTTCCAGCCACTCGCGGTCGGCGTCGGAAAACGGCGTCTTCGGGCAGGCGCTGCCGACGTAGCGCACGTCGGCACCGCACTCGATCAGCAGGCGCGCAACCAGCAGCTCCGAGCCTTCGTAACCGGACATCGTGATGCGGCCCTTGATCGGCGCGGCGCTCACCGCGCTTTTAAGGGCAGGCAGGAACCGGTTCTGGACCTCAGCCACACGTTTGGCTTCGACGTTACAGGCCTTGCCAACCGCTTCCAGCCAGTCCGCCGTCGCGTCATGCCCCAACGGCGCCGAGCCAAACAGCGGCCGCCCGGCGGCTTCGAACTCGCGGAACGTCGCGGTGTAAAACGGGTGAATTGCCGCCACCGCAACGGAGTCGAGTGCGGCATACAGCTCGCGCCATTCCCGGGTTGGCACTACCGGGCCGGCGGTTAATCCCATCGGCTCGAGAAACTGGCCGATGCTCACCGGATCCACCGGGAACATCTCGCCGACCAGGGCAACGCTTGGGCGCTCGTCGCGCGGCTCGCGGGGCGCCTGCACCGGGCCGCGCTCGGCTTCGTGCCGCGCGTAGTTCAGCATCGCGCCGGCGAGAATGTCTTTCGCTTCTGCATGCGTCGGTACGCCGAAGCCGGGCACGTCAATACCGATGATGCGCACGCCGTTAATGTCCTTGGGCAGCATCTGCAGCGGGATGCCGGAAGCCGTCGGCACACACAGGTTGGTTACCACGATCGCGTCGTACTTGTCCGGGTCGGCGGTCTCGTGAACCGCCTCGCGGATGTCCTCGTACAGCTTGCCGGTAACCAGCGTTTCCGAATCGAACGGCACGTAGCCGACCGTGCGGCGCGCGCCGTAGAAGTGTGACGTAAACGTCAGGCCATAAACGCAGCACGCCGAGCCGGACAGGATGGTGGCCGTGCGGCGCATGCGCAGGCCCACGCGCAGCGAACCAAAGGCCGGACACATGCTCTGCGGCTGGTCATGCGGCCCGACAGGATAATCGGCAGCGTAGCGCTCCAGGACGTCGCTCTTGCCGGCCTTTTCCGCCGCCTTGCGCAACTCGCCTTTCGAGTGACAACCGGCAGCCGCCGGCGCACTGTCGGCCACGTCGTTTTTCAGCTTTCTGCCTTTTGTGCTCATCGGCTACACGCTGTCGTAAATAACTTCTAAGGACGGCTTCTCGGGCATCAGGCCGCCGCACATGTCTTCGAGCGTCGCGGGCGTAAGCTCAACGTCGCGGCCCACCGAATCGCCGGAAAACAGGTCCAGCAAACCGTCCTGACTGAGCGGACTCGGCTGCTGCGGCGGTGCTTCGGCCACGTTAATGGCGAGCTCTTCGAAGATGGGAGCCCAGCGCGCGCCCGGCTTGCCAACGATCTCGTAGTTGGCGCTCTTGCGACGGATGTCTTCATCTGCGGGAATGGCGGCCAGCACCGGAATGCCGACCTTGTCGGCAAAGGCCTGCGCCTCGCCGGTGCCGTCGTCCTTGTTGATGGCCATGCCGGCCACGCCGACGTTGCCACCGAGCTTGCGGAAGTACTGCACCGCTGAGCAGACGTTGTTGGCAACGTAGAGCGACTGCAGGTCGTTGGAGCCGACCACGATAACTTTCTGGCACATGTCGCGGGCAATCGGCAGACCGAAGCCACCGCACACGACGTCACCGAGGAAGTCGAGCAGCACGTAATCAAAATCCCATTCGTGAAAACCGAGCTTTTCCATCAGCTCGAAACCGTGAATAATGCCGCGACCGCCGCATCCGCGACCGACCTCGGGCCCACCCAGTTCCATGGCGTAAACGCCGTCGCGCTTGAAGCACACGTCGCCGATTGCTACTGGCTCGCCTGCGTTCTTTTTCTTGACCGAGGTCTCGAGAATCGTCGGGCAGCTCTTGCCACCGAACAGCAGCGATGTTGTATCGCTCTTGGGATCACAGCCGATAAGCAGCACTTTCTTGCCCTGCTGCGCCATCATGTAAGACAGGTTGGAAAGCGTGAAGCTCTTGCCGATGCCGCCCTTGCCGTAGATCGCAATGATCTGCGTCTCCTTGGTGGCCGTGCCGGTGGCAACCGGATCGGGCTCCATGGACGCTTCCTCGCGCAACTTGTCCCGCATGCTGATTTGCGGATCGACGGTAGCGTCGACTTCTTTTGGCGTGGCACTCATTAATGCTCTCTCCAGTCCATGATCATCTTCAGACACTCTGCTTGCTCGAACGCCGTGCGATAGGCCGTCGCCGCATCGTCCACGCGGGCGCGATGCGTGATGAGCCCGTCGAGGGACAGCAGGCCGTCGCTAACCAGGCGGTTGGCTTCAAGGAGGTCCTGTGGCTGCCATTCAGCGGCGATGCGCAGGCGCGCTTCGCGCATGAAGGCAGGCGGAAATACAAAACTCACGGCGCCGGAATAGAAACCGGCCAGCACGACTTCGCCGCGCCGCGCGAGGTGCGGCATGATGGAATCGACAATGGACGCTGCGCCGCTGACGTCGTAGACGCTGGAATAGTCGGTGCGGCTGTCGTTGTCCGGGTGCAGTACCGAATAGCCCGTTGCACCGTCAAAGCGATTCTCTTCAACCTCCCAGACGGTGGGCGCATCGGCACCTTTCGCAATGGCAACGCGCGCGAGAAGACGGCCCAGCACGCCGTGACCAACAACCAGGTCGGGCAGCCTCGAATGGTCGCTGCTGTCAATCGCGTGCACGGCGGTCGCAGCCAGCGCCATCAGGATGCCCTGCTCGCCGAGCGACTCCTCAATGATCATCGCCTTGGCCTGCGGCACTACAAGGCGTGACGCCGCACCGCCAAACAGGCCGCGAACCTTGCCGTAGCAGCTCGCGCCGGAGACGAAAACCCGCGAGCCAACAGGCACGGTGCACTCGCTGCCGACGGCAATAACGCGGCCTACCGATTCGTAGCCGGGAACAAGCGGATAACCCAGTCCCGGGAAGGGCGGCATGGTGCCGCTCCACAGCAGGCGCTCGGTGCCGGTACTGATTCCGCTCCACTCGACATCGACAACCAGATCGCCGGGTCCGGGCGCCGTCAGGGGCAACTCACGGACGCTCAGGCGCCGCGGCTCCTCCAGCACGATGGCGCACGCCTTGAGCACGGAATCACGACCCCGAGAGGCAACTCTGTGAGTTTGGATTGTCATGTCGAGTGTCAGTCTACTCTGACTATGTATGTTGTCAACTTGCATTGACGCTAGTCTGGCACCGTAGCGGTTATTACGGATGCCAGCATCGGTATTCGCGTACGCCGCAGCTGGACTCGTTCAAAGCCGGCTGCTTCCAGAAAAGCCCTTATTTCCTCGACTCTGCGGGGTCTGCCGCTGCCCATCGCGCGGAGGTAAAAAGCGAAGTAAACCGACCCCATTTGAGGCGCACCCTCCGTGTCGGCCAGGGGTTCGGCCACCAGCACCACGCCGCCGGGCGGGAGGCTCCTGCGCACTTTTGCCAGCAGCGCCGTGACTACGTCGTCGTCGTGGTCGTGCAGAACGCGCACCAGCGACACGATGTCGGCACCCTGCGGGAGCTCATCGCTGACGAAGCTGCCGGGGCAGATACGCACCCGATCGGCAAGGCCCTCGCCTGCCAGGTGCTCCTTTGCCAGGCGCGCGACCGGCTCCATGTCAAACAGTGTGAGGTCGAGCGACGGGGCGACGCGCGCGGTGGCGGCGAGGAACGTGCCGTTACCGCCGCCAACGTCCATCAGGTGGCGGTGTTTTGCGAGCCGATAGGCGGCATGGATCTGCTCAAAGATCATCGGTTGCGAGGCGCTCATCAGCGCCGTGTAACGCGCCACTATCGACTCGTCCATCGCCGAATGCTCCGTGCCGTCGGCGTACGGCCAGTACTCACCAAGCGCCGTATCGGCCGAGCGTTTCTTGAGCAGCGCCAGGGGATCGGCCATGTCGCGATAGAAGTACGCGTGGTGACGCACCATGCCCTCGACGCCGGCGTTGTCGACCATCGCGGCGCCAAGATCGCCAAGGCCATATTCGTCTTTGCCGAAACGCTGCAGCAGGCGCAGCGCCACCGCGGCGTCGAGCAAGGCCCGGCACGCGTCGTCCTCGAGTTCCAGCCGTGTAGCGACATCGCTGCCGGCCATCGGACCGTCAGCGAGGAGCGTAAAGAGATCCAGCTGCACGCAGGCAAACAGCGTCTGCGAATAGGTAAAGCCGGCAACAATGTTGAAAAGCTCGAGCGCACGGCGCCGCGCGATCAGGCGGGTGGGCCAAAACGCGCCGGCAGCGCTCTGAAAGCGTTTGCTGGTGAGAAGGCGGTTGCGCAGGCTTAGCGCAAGGTGCCTGAGCGAGGCCAATCCTTAAGGGGCCAGGGTTGGGGGCTACGCAGCCGCGTGGCACATGAGCGCGGTGTCCATTAGCGCGCGGGCTTCGGCGGCAATCAGCTTGTGCAACGCGTCCTTGCCTTTGCACGGCGGAATCGCATCCACTGCCGCGCCCACGAGCCGGCGCAGCCGATCCTCCGATGCGCTCATGCCGAGTTCAAGCACAGAATTGGGATTGAGGCGTGCCGCGTCGCGGCCGTTTGACTTGCCGGTTTCTTCCGGCGAGCCTGCTACGTCGAGAATGTCGTCGGCAATCTGGTAGGCCTCGCCAATGCGTTCACCGAGACGCGCCCACGGCGCCGGGTCTTCGCCCGCGGCGCACGCGCCGAGCTGCGTGGCGGCCACGAACAGCGCACCGGTTTTTTGCTGCTGGTAGCGCTCAAGCTGCACACCGGATTCGCACTCCCATGCCTGGCCTGCGACGATGCCGGTCGGCACGCTTGCACAGCGGCCGAGAATGCCGACCAGTGACGGCAGCGTTGCCGGGCTACTGACAGCACCACGCGCGAGCGACTCGAACGCCATGACGATCAGCCCGTCACCGCAAAGCACTGCAAGACGCTGACCGTAGGCAAGGTGCACGGACGGCTTGCCACGACGCAGCTGTGCATCGTCGAAGCATGGCATGTCATCGTGCACGAGAGACGCACAGTGAAGGAGCTCAAGCGCCGCGGCCGCGGAGTACACAAGCTCGCGGTCACCGGCACCACAGGCCGCCGCTACCGAGGCGGTGAGTTTGGGCCGGATGCGCGCACCACCGGGAAACACCGCGTACGACAGCGCCTCGCGCAGGCGGGGCGGGCAATCGCTGTGCTCAGCAATCTCCAGCGCTGATCGCAGCGCACTTTCGATACGGGACATTGGATCCATGGCGCACACTCCGTGGGTGGCGGTGACTCGTGAAATTGTCAACTTTATTTGTCACCATTACTGTCAGGTACAATAGACATATGACTCAGATTCGTCAACCAGACCCAGACGCCGGTGCCAAAGCCCCCCCCTCGCTCGACTTCGCGGTCGACGTGCCGCCGCGCGGGTACCGATGGTGGTACGTCGACGCCAGCAGCGACGACGGCGCTCACCACCTGGTCGTAATAGCGTTCGTGGGCAGCGTTTTCTCGCCGTTCTACAAGCGGGCAGTGGCCCGCGGGGACGCCGACCCGATGGACTATTGCGCCATCAACGTCGCGCTCTACAGCCGGCCCAACCCCCGCTGGTGCATGACCGAGCTGCGCCAGGACGAGGTGCAGCGTGAGACGCACCGGCTGCAGCTGGCCGGCACCGAGCTTCGCTGGCTGGACGACAGGCTGGTTATCGAGGTGGCGGACCGCAGCGCGCCAACGCGCCTGCCGCTGCAAGGTCGCATCGAGGTAACACCGGCGTATGTCACCGGGCAGGACTTTGCACTGACGGCCCACGCCCGCCATCACTGGTGGCCAATCAGCCCCAGCGCCCGGGTTGACGTGAACTTTGCGAAACCGGCCATGCAATGGCAGGGCAGCGGCTACGTCGACACCAACGGCGGCAGCGAGCCGCTGCATGAGGGCTTTGATCACTGGCACTGGAGCCGCACGCACCAGGGCGACAACACGCACCTGGCCTACAACGCCACGGAGCGCTCCGGCAACGTGACGAACCTGGGACTCATGGTGGATGCGGCAGGGACAATCAGGGAGGTGCCGGCCTACCCGGAGCAGCGCCTGCCGGCGTCCACAATCTGGCGGGCGCCGCGGGCCGCGAACCTGCCCGGTAACACCTCAGTGGCGCGCACCCTCGAAGACACACCGTTCTACGCGCGGTCGATTATCACAACCGATGCGGCGCCGGGGCAGACAACCATGCATGAGAGCCTGTCACTCGACAGGTTCCGGGCATCGTGGGTAACGACGCTCATTCCCTTTCGGATGCGCTTTCCGTTTGGTAAGCGGTGAGAGCGGCTTTAGCCGCGATTCAGGCACCTCTGTGGGAGCGGCTTTAGCCGCGATTCAGGAACCTCTGTGGGAGCGGCTTTAGCCGCGATTGCTAAACCTCACCTCTGCGTCTATCGCGGCTAAAGCCGCTCCCACAGATGCCGCTCCTACGCTAACCGGCGGCGGCGTCTACCAGGAACTCGACTTCCTGCAGCGGCGGCGCGTAGTCCCGCTCGAGGCTGCGGGCCGCCGCCACTACGGAGCGGCTGAGAAGCGCGATCTTGCGCGACCGCGGCACGACCGCACGCGTTGTGACTGAATCCAGTCCGTTGCTTTCGATGACCCGGCCGATCTCGGCGTAGATGGCGCCGGCCGCGTAGATGCCAGGCCGTGCGCCGGCCGGCAGCTGCGCGATGCCGCGCTGGGCGCGCTCGTACAGCTCGTCTGCCGCTTCCAGCAGCTGCTTCACGACCGAGCCGATCGCCGGCGTATATTCCGGCTTCGAAAGCCACTGCTCTGGCTCCACGCCAGCCCTGGCCAGCAGGTCGAGCGGCAGGTACAGGCGCCCCGCCCGGGCGTCCTCCCCGACGTCCCGCGCAATGTTCGTCAGCTGCATCGCAACGCCAAGGTCGCAGGCGCGGGCCAGCACGTCCGGCGCGCGCGCGCCCATGATCTTGGCCATCATTGCGCCAACCGTGCCTGCGACTCGCGCAGCGTAGTCAAAGAGCTCAGACAGCGTCTCGTAGCGACGCCCGGCCACGTCCCACTCGAAGCCTTCGATCAGCGCGGCGAGCAAGGTCTGCGGAATGCCGTATTCCTGCACGACGGACACCATGGCGCGGTCGGCCGGGCAGTCGCGCGGGGTGCCCGCGTAAATTTCGTCCAGCCGGGCGTACAGCTCGGCGACGGCCGCGCTGGTGTCTGCGCCGTCATCGATGAGGTCATCGGCGATGCGGCAGAAGGCGTACAGCACCGAGGCCGGCAATCGAATCTCCTGTGGCAGGATCATGGAAGCTGCATAGAACGACTGGGAACCGACGCGCAGCATTTCGCGGCAGGCCGCGATGTCACGATCCGACTCCGGAAACATCTTCGACCACTCGTTGTTCGGCGAGTCTCCGCGTGCCCCGCCATGTCCCTCCACGGGCGCAAACATCGCGGACCACTCGTTTTCTGTCAGTTCACCTGTAGCCCCGCCATCACCTTCTTCGTGGGGGAAAAGTGCAGACCATTTATTTGTCATAGTTCACCGCCCTTCGCGATGGTGCGTGTTATCCGGCGTTTCGCCGTCTGTAGTATTCCCGGCGCTGTCACAGAACGCCCAGTTTCTGCGCGTCGGCCAGTATCAGGTCGGCAACGCGCTCCGGATTTTCCTCGTGGGCCAGGTGCCCGAGGCCCGGCAGCGGCGTAATGCTTGCCCCGGCACAGCGCTCTGCAAGCCAGCGCGCCTGCCACGGCGGCACCGCCTTGTCGTTACCGGCCGCGAGCAGGTGCAGCGGCACCGCAAGCGAGCCAATGTCGCGTTTCATGCTGCGCAGGTTCCAGTTCGCCATCATCGCGAACGTCGCCGACACGTGGGACGGCTTGCAAAGCACTGCACGGTATTGCTGCAACCCCTCACTGTCGATACGGCTGCCGGTGCCCGCGATGACGCGTTCCAGCGCGCTTGCGTTCGCTGCCTGGCGAGCCACCAGGCGCGACACGAGGCCGCTGGCCGCGCACAGGCCCGCCAGCGGCGCCAGCAGCCCCCCGGCGGTCCCGCCGTAGGGCACGAACGCGCCGTTGATCGAAACGATGCCCCGCGGCTTTATCTTGCCGTCGAGCACCATGCGCACCGCGATGGCGGCGCCCGCGGAGTGCCCGACGACCATGGCCGGCGACGCATCCATGCTGCGCATCAGCTCGGCGAGTTCACCCGCCATGCCAGGCAGGCAGATCACGGCCGGCTCCCGCACTTCGCTGTCACCGTGACCCGGCAGGTCCGGCGCGATGACCGTAAAGCGCTTCGCAAGCCGCGGCGCAAGGCCGCGCCACGAGTGCACCGCGGCGCCGGTGCCGTGAAGCAACAACACGACCGGACCGCTGCCCAACCGCTGCACGTTCCAGTGCACCCGGCGCGTTGTCACCCGAAGCCCCGGACTGACCGGCGTGACAGGGGTGGGCTCGTCGGCACCGCGTACGCCCGTCAACTCCTGCGCAAGGCCTGGCGTCACCGGGGTCATGCCGCACTCGCCACGGAAGACTGCACGGCTGCAGAAATCGATTCGGCACTGGCAAAGGGCAACGGCAGGTACAGCCCGTCCATGTTGCGCGCCAGCTCGCGGCCGGTCTCGCGGGGCCGGCGCGACACATCCACAATCATTGACTGTATGCCGGTCGCGGCCATCTCGCGGGCGGCCTCGGCAGTGTGTGCGGCCGCGTCCGCAGAGCCACGCGTGCCGTCGCGGCCTACATTGCCGCGACCGTCGGTCAGCAGGATGACCAGCGGTTGCTGCCCCTGTCGCTGCACGTTTACCGCCAGCTCCCGGGCAGCATCAATGGCGCTCGCCAGCGGCGTTGGGCCGCCTCCTGGCAAATTGGCAAGCTCGCGCTTGGCCCGCACGAGCGATCGGGTCGGTGGCAGCAGCAGTTCGGCGCTGGTGCCGCGAAAGGCAATCAGCGCCACCTGGTCGCGACGCACGTAGCAGTCCGCCAGCAACAGCTCGACCGCGCCCTTCACTTCACCAAGCCGTTGCGCCGCCGACGAGCCGGATGCGTCCACCACAAAAATCGCCGTGGTCCGCGTCTTGCTCTTGTAGCGGGTAACGCGAAAATCGTCACGGCGAACTTCGAGGCGTTTTGGCCTGGCCTTGCGAAGGCGCTGCCACGGCGCCGCAGTCTTCAGCGTCGCCAGCACGTTGAGGCGCGCCTCGTCACCGCTGCGCATCTCGCGGTCGCCGACAGGCCTGCCGCGCGAGCGAGCGCGCGTGTTCGCGCCGGCACGACCGGCCTGCGACGCTTTGCGCTGTTGCGCTGAACGGGACAACGCTTCAAGCAATCCCGGCGGCAGTGCGGCCGCCGCGGCCTCAATCAGTACATCGTCCAGCTCGCTGGGCGCGGACGTGTCGGGCGACTGATCCTCCGACTGCGACTCGTCCTGCTGTTGCTCTT
>JBCAXP010000017.1:0-24382 GCA_038533995.1 Pseudomonadota bacterium | reverse complement strand
CGTACCGAAAGTTCAGCGTTGACTGAGGCGGCCCCCCAGGCCGGTGGCAACCTGCACAGTTGGCGTGAAGGTAGCCACGGGCCCGTCGTTCCACGGGAAAGGAAGCGTCGTCTACGGCCGCAAGAGCGTGGAGGTCTTCCGTTGCTGCAGGCAGTGGGGTCGTTAGCATGCCGATATGCTCGAGCGTTTCCAGCTGGTTTGCTGTGATGCCGGATTCCGGATACGTGAAATTTCTGTTGAGCTGCGCGATTTCGGGACCAAGGGCAAACCCGGCCGCCTGTGTGTGGCACTGCATGCACTGCGCTCTGCTCGGGTACTGCCAGGTCACTCCGCCGTCAACCACACTGGCTTCGCCGGCGGGCAACAGTGCGGCATCACTGAGGTCCTCGTTCCACTTGTAGCTGTAGCCACCCCACAACCCGTCGTCATGACGCATGAGCAGGCGGGTTTCCACCGGGGTGCCGCTGAAAGAGAATTCCTTCACAAGCACGGTGCCAATGGGAAAGTCGAAGTCTCCATCGGCGTCAAGGTCGATAGTCGTGCCATCGGGAATTGCGAGCCAGCGTCGCTTGTCAGCGCCGTCTGACCACAGCGCGGCATTCACGTCATACGGGATCAGGCCGGCGGCCGGCTGCGTTACGTCGCCGGGATCGACGCAGCCGGTTTCCGATAGCAAGGCCGGAAAGCCGCTGCGGCGCGGTTGCGTTCCATCAGGCACCAGTCGCCTGACCTGCGCCTGCTGCGGATTGTTCTGCTGAGCCACGTTGTAGACATACACCTCACCGTTCTGGTCCTCCGCAAAGCCGGCGATCCTGTCCGCAAAATCCACGACCGGCGCCATGTACGGTTGTCCGACTTCGTCGAAGTAAAGTCCCCACAGCAACCCACCGGCAACCCGGTCACCAAACAGGTACACGCCCTGCAACTCCGGGATTTGCGAACCCCGGTAAACAACGCCGCCGATTATGGCTGTACCGACGTCGTGTGAGTACGCAAAACGAGGCAGCTCCTTGCCGCCGGTGTCGCAGCTGCCGGTGTTGAGGCAGTGCCCGCCTTCCATGACCTTCCAGCCGTAGTTGCCGCCGTTTTCGATGACATTGATTTCTTCGTAGCTGTTTGAGCCAACGTCTCCCAGATACAAGTCGCCCGTGGCGCTGTCAAAGCTGAAGCGCCACGGGTTGCGAAGGCCCCACGCGTAAATCTCCGGCAAGCCACCACCACTGACAAACGGGTTGTCAGCAGGAATGGTGTAGGGGAGGCCATTGTCCACGTCGATTCGAATCAGCGTGCCGCGCAGCGAGAACGCATCCTGTCCGGTCGAGCCGGGGGAAGCACCCGATGACAAGTACAGGTAGCCGTCCGGCCCGAAGGCCACGTGGCCAAGATGATGGAAGTCAGTCTCCTGGTCCACGGTAAGGATGATCTCTTCAGTGGCCGGATCGAAGGATGTGCCGCCGTTGGTGCTGGTGAAGCGGGAGAGATACGACAGGTGAATAGAGTCCGTGTTGCCGTCATTGTGGTTGTAAGCGACAAACAGCCAGCCGTTGTTCTCGAAGTCGGGGTGAAAGGCAAAACTCTGGATTCCCCATTGCTGAAAGAGACGCGTGTCATCGAAATGCCCGGTAATGTCCAGCACCGTACCCAGCTCAGTGGCGGAAGGATCGTTGACTACCCTGTGAATTTTCCCGGCCCGCTCGGCGACGAACCAGTGGCTGTTGTCGCCCGGCAGCTGCCCCATCGCGATAGGCCCGTTTCGGTGGTCCAGGTCCGGCACATCCGGCACGGTAATGAAGTTGAGCCCCGGAAATGCCGGTTCCAGACGCGCTGCGGTCTCCATGATCGGCCGCTCATGAGCTACGCACGTAGCATTGACCGGTCGCGTGTCCATAGCAGGCTGTGCCTCTGTCACCCCAAGGGAGAGTCCGTAGAGGAGAGTGGCGGTCGAAAAGTGCCTCAGCGAAGGCAACAGGCGTACTGGTCCGCGGATTCCCCGGTTCCAAGCAGCCATGAACATGCTCTCCCTCGAAGCACCTGTCTACCTGTATCTATAGCACATGAGAGCGCCCTCACGGCGAGAAGCCGCGGGCAGCGGAGGCGAGGAGAGACCGGTTACTGCTGCAGCGCAAGGCGCCTGGGAGTGCGCGGTGTCGCGGCCCGCGCCCTGGCGCGATCGGCCCGGCCGGGCTTCGGCCTGGCACCAGGCTGAACGGTGGGTAGCCAGAAGGCGTTGGCGAGGCCGCCAACGAATTGCCCGCTGTTGACGCGGTGGCTCTGGAAGAGGCTGTCATGCAGGTAGCTGATGCCGGTTAGCGAGGAACCGGCAAGTTCCACGTCGACGCCGTCCTGGCCGCCGGTGACTCCGCCGCTCACCTGCACGAAGTTCGCGCCGGACTGCAATGTGTCCACGGGCTCGAGCGACACTGGCGTAATCGAGGTGAACGCTTCGGCGCCGAGCACCGTCAGCGCGCCGACGTGAGCAAACTCACTGCCGGTCCAGCGCGCCTGCAGGTCCGTCGCGGAGGCGCCGGTGCCAACGTGCAGGCCCATATCGACACCGGGGGTGAACGCCGGCAGGGCGGCAAGCTCGCTGCTGTCCACAATCCACCCCGCCGGTGACAGGCGGCCGTTGCCGGCACCCACCGTCAGCAGTCGCGGGTTGGTCACGCCCTCGCGTTCGACTGACAGCAGTGCGCGAGCGCCCGGCGCCAGCGTGAAGTCGACACCGTTTTCCGAGTTGTTCACAACAACGTCCAGTTCGAAGCCAAAGGGCAATTCGGTGAGCCGGTCGTTACGGCCGAGCCCCGCTGGCGTCACCGTGCCCATCGGCGCATCGGTGAGCAGGCGAACGCGAAACGCCACGTCGTTGCCACCGCTCGCGCGAAGGCGATAGACAGACGCCTTGGTGTCGTACCATGCGTAGATGCCATCGCTAATGCCGGGTTCGTACTTCGGCTGGCCAACGATTGACGGCGCCAGCGGCTCGACGATGCGAAGGCGCTGGTTTGCGGGGATGTCCGTGACCACCTGCGTGATGCCGCTCGGCCAGTCGACGGTAATCGAGTCCACCACCGTGTTGTCGGCGAGCCCGAAATGCGCCCGGCGATGGTTCTGGGTGCGAAAGTGCATGTCGTTGCCGTACTCGCGCATCTGCGCGACACCGCCGCTCGAGGCGACGATGCGGGCACCGATGCCGTCACGGTTTGACCTCACGCCCTCGAGGTCGATGGCGAGCCAGTGGTTGTCGTTGCCGAGGTTGCGGAATAGCTGGTACGGCCCATCGGCTTCGAAGGGCGGCTTTGAACTGCCGTTCGTTACGAACAGGTCGAGGAAGCCGTCCTCGTCAAAGTCGGCAACGGCGACGGCGTCGCTGCGTCCGGCGATGCCTCCAGCCGCACCGCCTGCGCCTGGCACAATCGTGAAGTTGCCGCTGCCGTCGTTTTCGTACAGCAGGTTGGGCAGGTTTGTAACAGGGCCGGTCGCGCCGACGTACAGGTCAAGGTCCATGTCGTTGTCGAAATCACCGACGCCGATGTTTCGGCCAAAGCTCGGCTCGGTGATGCCCCGGGCTGCGGCCTCGTCGCGGTAAACGCCGGTGCCGTCACGCACGAGCAGGTTGTCGGGGTCCTGGGTTGGCTCGAGACTGAAGCCGATCGGCAGTACGTCGGTGATTGTCTCCGCGCCGGTCACGACGACGTTGCGTTCCATGAACGCCGAATGCGACAGCGTGATGCGCCACTGCTGCGTGCCCGGATCGTAGCCGATGTAGAAGCCGGTATTGCCGCCGGGAATGTAGGACGGCGTGCCGTGCACGGCGGTGTCCTCCGGAAACAGCGTAAATTCCCGGGACGTCGGGTTGAAGCCGCTGGCGCCGATAAAAATCTGGCTGGGATTGACGTTGAACACCGGGTAGAGCTCAAACGTTACCGCACCGCCCGTGACAAACGTGAAGCCTTCTTCGCTAATTCGTGGCGACAGATGCGATTCCACAGTGACGTCGTTGGTTTGCACCACGTCCTGGCCGAACTCGCCCTCGACGATGAAAATTTCCGGCACGAGGTCGCCGGTGAGGTCGGCGAGTACGCCGTCGTTCATGCCCTTGGGAGTGCCGAGGCCGATGGACTCGCCGATGTCGAGGAACGGGAGCGCTGCAGCGTCATACACTCGCAGGGAGCGTGTGGTGGCGCCCACAAGCACTTCCCGTGCCGCGTCACCGGTGACATCGCTGTGCATCACCATCAGCGTCGTTTCGTCCAGGTTCAGCTGCGCCTCGGCGGTGGCTGTAACGAAAGCATCCTCGCGCTGTAGATTCACACTGGGCGCCTGGAGGAGCTGCCCGTTGGACGTCGCGGTGGCAATGATTACGTCGAGCAGCCCATCGTTGTTCTGGTCCAGCCACAGCGGCGTGCGGCTGCGGCCCTCCGGCAGGGCCAGGTTCAGGGATGCCGCCTGCTCGGTAAGCGTGCCGCCTTCGTTGATGTACATGCGGTTCGGCTGGTCCTGGCTTCCGCCAGCAACCGCCTGCAGTACGTCCTGATCGCCGTCGTTGTCCATATCGGCCCAGGCGGCACCGTGTTCGTCTTTCACGGAGCCGTTGACGATGTCTTCGGGCAGCACCTGGTCGGAGACGTTGGTGAAGGTGCCGTCACCATTGTTCAGCCAGAGGCTGGACGTTGGCCCGTGGTTCGAGGTCCACAGGTCCGGTTTGCCATCGCCGTTGAAATCGCCCCAGGCCGCGCCCCAGCTCTCACCGACGTAGTCAATGCCGTCGGTGTCAGACAGGTCCTCGAAAAGGATCTGGCACAGCGCTGCGCCCGGCGCCAGAACTGCCGCCAGGACTGCCGTACGAATTATTGCGGGTAGCGCCTTGCCGGTGCGTGCCGCCGCGGTGAGGGTAATCATTATTGTCACAACCGGGCCTTTCCCTGTAGATACGGAGAATACCGTAGCGCCGGCTTGCCACGCTACCGGCATGCGACAATATGCAGGTTACGCCCAGGTTTCCGTGACACCCCCGAAGCGCGCCTGTAGAGCCTTGATATCGTTGCGATACAAGTCTGCCAGGAGGGCATGAATGGCGGGTGGAACGGCGCGCGGAACCCGCCGGTTGCCAACGTTTACGGGTTTGCGCACGTCTGGCGGCAGGTTTTCCGGCGAGGCGTCCAGCTCCAGGAACGTGTAGATCGACTGCAGCAACTGCTCTGGCCGGCTGGCAATGTCGTCGAAGAACCCCGTGAAGATCTGCTCGGCGGGAAACTGCGACTCCCAGGTTTCGAGCGTGTTCAGGTAGCGGCCGCGCAGCTGCGCCGCCGGGTGCGACAGGTACGTCGTGAACTCCGCCTCGGAGACGTCCGCCAGCGGTTTGCCGAGCAGCTTTGGCACCAGCATGCGGGCGTGGGACCAGGCCCTGTCCATTGGGTTGCGCATCAGGAAAACGACGCGCACGTCTGGCGCGAGCCGCCGCGCGTGCGCGACCGCTTCGGCAGACAGTGCACAGTACGCGGTCGTGAAGTCACCGCTGCGCATGCCGGCCGGGCGGTCAAAGATCCGCAGGTACCAGTTGTCGTCCTGCGCGCCGCCGAAATACCGCACAGCCCAGGCTAGCTGCGCCGGGTTCAAGTCCTTCAGCGCCTTGCCGAAGGACCGCAGGATTTTGTCCCGGGGATAGCCGCGGAACAGGCCCACCACGCCGTTGCGGCTGCCGGCCTTCGTGCCCGCCACGGGCAGCGGGTAGCGGCTGTCGAAGTAGTGCAGTTCCTTGACGAGCGGCAGCCACACCTGCCGGTGCTGCGTCATTTGCCGGTGTAGCCAGCTCGTGCCGCACTTGGGCGCGCCGATGCACAGAAAATCCGGCCCTTGCCGCCGCCCCCTGGTTTCAGGGCTCACTGGAGCGTCAGGCGCTGGCAGCGGCGACTTCGCCCGGTGCCTTCTTGTCACCGAGGCACCATTCGAACGGGCTGCCGGCGAGCACCTCGGCCACGTGGTCGTAGTTGGTGATGATCTTGGACAGGTCGTCGGGATTGAGCTTGCGCAGGTCGGACTTCAGCGTGTGCGGCTCCAGGCCGAGGAACTCCTGCACCTTGGCTGACTGGCCATCGCGATCGGCGACGAAGTCCTCGTACGTCACCTTCACGTACGGCACCTTGCCCTCGAAGACTTCCTGCCAGCGCTGGCCGTCACGCTGGATGCGCGCGAGCCGGTCCACCAGGTTGCCGGCGTCCAGCTCGATCTGCGTGACGTCCACTTTCTTCGTGCTGTGGTGGGCGCCACGGGCGCGTGCGGTGATAACGGACACCAGGGTCTTGAGCACGTTTTTGCGCTCCACGTGGATCACCGACACGTTGTTCTCGAGCATGTACGGAACAATGCACGGGAAGCGCCGGGCGTGGCTGTACATCAGCTTGAAGCCCACCGCCTCGAAGCCTTCCAGCGCGTACACGTGGTCGAGGTACTCGTGAATCATGCCGGTGCGCCCAAGGTAGTGGCGTACCCAGCGCATGCGCGATTCGTTGAGGTAGGTCGCGTAGCCGAGGTCGCCGCCGTAGGCCTTGCCCCGGGCATTTTTCACCTTGAACGCCTCGCCGATGCAACGCGTGGCCGGATGGCTGTCGATGCAGGTGCGAATGTAGGTGGTGCCGGTACGCTGGATACCCGCCACGATAAATTTCTTCATCTCGTTTTCCTGGTTATTGTGTGTCGGCCTGCTGGCGCTTCAACGCCCGCCGCCGCCCATCGGCCTGTGCGACCAACCCGAAGGTGACCGCCATGATAACGGCATTTGCCGCAACGCTCACTGCGGCAAACGCCTGGAGCGTCCATTCCGGCGTAGCGCCGCTGCTGTAGGCATACGCAAACACCGCCAGGCGCAGGGCCGTGATGATGATCTGCATGCGCAGCCACAGCGCCTGTTTCCTGAGCACCACCGCAAGGCTGCCCGTTGCGCTGATGACCCACGTGGAGTAGAGCCACGGGGCGAGAATCTGCGCGTAGCGCCCGGCAAAGGTCCACTTCTCACCGAGCACGAAGCGAAACAGCAGTTCTCCCTCCAGCCACAAAAGGCCGAAGGGCACGATGCCTATAGCGGCAAGTACCACGGTGGTCTTGATCAGCGATCCACGCAGCGACAGCTGATCGTTGTGGATTGTGGCTGCCCGCTGCAGGTAAACGCGCCGCACCGCTGCCGAGGCAAGCCCGAGCGGGGCGCGCACGATGCGGTTGGCCATTGCGTAAAAACCAACCACTGCGGGCGCGAACAGGTAGCCAAGCATCACAACCGGCAGGTTTTCCGAGAAATTGCGAACAAAGCCGGCTGGTGCGTTGTACAGCGGGAAGTCCTTGTACTGGCGCCCGAGGGCTCCCAGGCTGTGGTCGGCATCCGCGGCAAGCTTCGCGCGCTCGTCGCGGTCCGGCATGCTGCGAACCATCGCCCCGACCAGCGCCGCGGCGCGCCCGCCGAAGGCGATCAGGTAGGCCACGATCAGCGCCCACGTGGAAGAGCCGAAGGCAGCGCCGGCCGCCACGCGCAGTCCACCCATTGCCGTCGCCCTTGCAACGTCGGTGTTGGCCATGATGCGGTATTGCTTCTTTCGTACCAGCCAGCCCTCCGCAATGTTGATCAGGCTGAAAACGGCCAGGCCAAGCGGCAGCGCCCAGGTCCAGCCACCCAGCCGGTCGGCCAGTGGCAGCTGGAAGTCGAAAAGCCAGGCCGCAACGTTCAGCAGCAACAGCACGGCGCACAGCGCCAGCAGGGCGAGAACCGCCAGCCGGATGAGCCCGGCTCCTTCGCCGTCATTCTTCGGCAGTACCGCGGCGCGCTCCAGGCGCAGCGTCGAGATGGAACCCATTACCGATACCACGGAAATAAAAAGCGTGGCGCGCCCAAAGTCAGCCGGATCGAACAGCCTCGCCACAATAGGCACAAAGGCAAAGCCGATCACGAAGGCGAGTGATCGGCCCGTCATCAGCGTTGCAACGCTGTTTACGAACTCCCGGTTGCGATGGAAGATCGCCGCAAGACGGCTCATGGCAAGTCGCCGGGCGACACAGGCACGCGGTCAGGCCGGTTTACGGGCTTCGGTGACGATGGAACCTGACAGCCTCAGCGCGAGGCGCGAGCTGGTGCTGATGCGCCGGTCGAGCGCGAAATGCAGGCGGGACAGCTTGCGCAAGGCGGGCTTCATGCCTTTTGGCAGGAGCTTCCGATTGAGCTTGTCCAGCATGGTGAACCAGTCCACCGGCGTCAGGGTGACATCGAAACCGGTGAAAAAGTCGCGCACGAGTGGCTCAGTGAGAATCACGTCGCCGAGACGCTCCATTTTTTCCTTGTCGTGAAACACGTGATACAGCTTGTTCTCGCCAAACGGGTCTGCGAACCACGCGGTTGCGCCAGGCTTCATTACCCGCATGAATTCACCGGTGACGCCACGGTACTTAATAAAGTGGTGCAAAGAGTTGATGCCGATCACGAAATCAACCGACAGCGGCTCGAGGGTGGTGTCCTCCAGGCTGTTGTCGACAAAGTGGCAGCGGTCGGCAACGCCGACTCGCTCAGCCAGTTCCCGGGCCGATTCGATCGCGGTCGTGGAGACGTCCACACCGAACATGTTCAGGCCGCGACTCGCCAGGTACACCGACAGCGCACCGTTGCCGCAGCCTGCCTCGAGCACCCGAACCTGGTCCAGCGGCCGGTCGAGCTTCTCCGCCGCGGCCATCAGGCGCTCAACCGCCACTGCGCGCATATAGCCGCGCGGCGGCCCGCCCTCCCAGAAGGGCTTCAGGCGAGGGCTGAAGCGCTCGATGAGGGCGTCTGGTGAGGTCACGTCCGGGTAGATGCCGGTCTTGTTGTCCTTGTAGTACTCGTCGTATCCCGATTTGTCGGGGTGCGCGGTGCCCGCGGTGGCGGGCTGGCTCTGGTCAGACATGGCTGGGCTCAGTCAGGTTGGTTGGCAGCGGCAAAAAACGGGGGATGAGTCTAACGGTCGGCCGTAACCTCAGCAACCGCGGCGTGTTTTTATGCAAAACCCCGCTGGCGTAAGTCGCAGGGGATACAATACGATATTCGTTTTGGGGGTAGCGTCCGGGACAAGGATGAACATACGAAAGCAAGCGTTGGCACTGGCAGCGCTGGCGCTCGCGCCGGCCGGACTGCCTGCGGCCGACATTGCCTTCGAAGAGACCGCGCAGTCAGCAGGCATCAACGAGGTCGGTGCAAGCTGGGGAACGTTCTGGGGCGACTTTGACGGCGACGGCTGGCCGGATTTCTGGGCCACCAACCATGGTCGCGAGCCCGGACTTTATGTTAACCAGCGGGACGGCACGTTCGTTGAGGTCGCGCAGTCGGTGCTGGCTCCGGAAGTCTGGGCGCGCTACGCGGCACTGGACGCACACGGCGCCACCTGGGGCGACTACAACAACGACGGGCGCCAGGACCTGTTCGAAAACTCCGCCGGCGGCAGCCGGGACGATCCCAATCACCTCTTCCTGAACGACGGTGGCGCGAACCTGGTCGAGGTTGCGCCGCAAGCCGGGGTCGACCTGCCGAACGCCAGGCCGCGCACGCCGCTGTGGTACGACTGGAACCGGGACGGACTGCTGGACCTGGTAATCAGCGCCACCGGCGCTGGCTCGACGCCCGCGATCCTGATGCAGCAGACAGCCAATGGCTTCATGGACGTGACGGCGGCGGCGGGTGTCGCGGAGAGCACGTTCGTGGAGTTTTCCATGCTGTCGGACCTTACCGGCGATGGCACCGTGGAACTTGCGGCGGCGCCGATAAATCGCACGCTCAGTGTGTATGCCGGCACCACGCCAGGCCTCGAGGAAGTTACCGCGACGCTCGGCATCGACGCCTTCGGGTCGATTAGCGACGTGGGTGCAGGTGACTTCGACGGCGACCTTGCCACCGAGCTTTTCATGGTTCAGGGCGAATTGATCAACGGCTTCGATCTGCCGGATGCCGACACGCTCGAGGCGCGTCTCAACGCCCAGGGTGACGAAGTCGGCGTGAGTTTTGCCGCCGTCGGCACCCTGGACTTTTCCGTGTTTCCGAACTTCGCCACGGATCCGGCCGAAATTCGCATCGGCGCGGCCGGCGTCTCGCCGTCGTCCACGAGCTTCACGCTGTCGTCCGACAATCCGGATGTGCAGGGCATTGCGTCGCACGCCCCGGGGACAGACACCGGTCTTTTCATCGGCTACGACGTGCCCTCGTCGCGCTGGACGGTGCTGTTCTCGCATCCCGCCAACCAGGCCCGCAATCTCGTCATCGACGCACCGGTGCCGGTCACTGCCGTGCAGGCGATCGGCTACGATCCGCTCGAGGAGCCGGAGTTCAACCTGCTGCTGGACAGCCAGGGTGGAATCTACACCGACGTTGCGGCGCTCGCGGGCGTTCGCGAGCGCGACTCCGGCCGCAACGTTGCCGTAGGCGATTTTGACAATGACGGCGACCTGGACGCGTACGTCGTGGCTACCGGGCCGGTCACCAACCAGGCGAACGTGCTGTATGCGAACAACGGCGACGGCACGTTTGTGCTGGTGCCCGACGCCGGCGGCGCCGGCGGCACAACGGACGGCCGCGGCGATGCGGTGAGCGTGGTGGACTACGACCGCGACGGCTGGCTGGACCTCATGGTGACCAACGGCAAGTCGAAAGCGCCGTTCGAGAGCGATGGGCCGTACCAGCTGTTTCGCAATCTTGGCGGCACAAACCACTGGCTGGAGATTGACCTGGAGGGTGTCCTCACCAACCGCGACGGTGTCGGCGCCCGCGTCGAGCTCACCGCTGGCGGCGTGACCCAGGTGCGCGAGCAGCGCAACGGTATGCATTTTCGCGCGCAGGACCACGCGCGTTTGCACTTTGGCCTGGGCACCGCGGACGTGGTGGATCAGCTCGTCGTGCACTGGCCGGGCGGCGACTCCCAGTTGCTAGGCCCGCTGCCTGCCGATCACCTTGTGCACGTGCTCCAGCCAGATGCCACCACCGTCCTGGGGGAGCCGCGCTCGGTGCCCGGCGCCACGCAGGGCTTTTTCGCGTGGAAGGAAACGTTCGACGGTGACTATCGCCTGCGGCTGCGCGGCGACGGGGTGTCCGCCAACTACACCGTGCGCCTCGTCGCGGACGCGCCGCCGTTGCACGTTACCGGCATCGATCTTGAACGTCCGGACACGCTGGATACGCACACGTATGGCTTCGAGTGGAGCGGCCAGGTGACCAACCGCGAAGACGGCATCGACATTGGTCTGCCACCCGGGGCTCAGGGCTGGCTCGCAGTGAGCATCGACGGTGTTTCCAACCCACGGCAGCTGCGCATCGGCGCTGACAGCGGGCCGCTTGCGCCGGCCGGCTGGCTGCTGCCGGTGGGTCAGCTTGACGCGCCGCCGGCGTTCCAGGCCGGTGAGGACCTCGGGCTGTTTGCCGGCCGCACTGGCCAGGCTGTCGTGGCGAACTGGAGCGCGGCCGGCGATCACGAGGGCGCGCTCGTGCTGGCCGCCAGCGAGGATTACACGAGCGCCACACCCATCGCGCTGGAGCCCGGCGACAGCTTCGCCGTTACTGGCAACGTCATCACCGTGTCCGGCGAGGTGGCTGCAGACGCAGACGGCGTAACCGGGTCGCTGCCCGCCAACGCACTGGTCGCGCTCGACTACGAGCAGGATGGCCTTTTCCAGCGCCAGCGCATCGTGCTGGCTGCTGACGGCGTGGAGCAGCCAAACGCGTACCGGCTGCCGGTGGCTGATCCGGTGGGCCGGCCTGCTGTCGCGCCGGACTGCGAGGGCGGGGTGGCACTGTGGCGCCACGAGGACGCGCGCACCTGGACCCTGCACCTCGACGGCGGCCGCACCGGCGCGGCGGCCAGCGGCCACTTCCGTTCTGGCGGCGCCCTGCGTATCGTTGCGCGCGCAGGACTGGACAAGAACGACCGAGCGATAATGCGCGAGCGGCGCCGGGTTCTTGATTTCGCGCTCACCGCGCGGCCGGGGGAAACCGTCGAGATCGAGTTTCAGGCGCGGCCACGGCGGTCGCTATCACTGGACCTGGACCGCCGCCGCGGCAGCACGCGCCAACTGGCGATCGGCGCCGAGGGCTGGCCGGTCCAGAGCTTTCCGGTACGGCTTAACTAGATACTATGTGGCAACCTGACAACATCCTCGCCTTCGTCCACATTGAAAAGGCCGCTGGCACATCGCTGATTCACATTCTCCGGCGCAATTTCTTTTTGCGCTATCTCGACGTGCGGCCGCTCTCCACGGAGGCTCATGAGCTGTTCACTGCCGAGGACATGCGCCGCAGCCTGCGGGTCAATCCGATGCTGCGGTGTATTTCCGGCCACTCGGTCAAACCGTTCGGTGACCTCGAGGAGGCCTACCCGCAGGTGCAATACATCACGTTGCTGCGCGACCCCGTCGCGCGCTACGTTTCGCAGTACAAGTACTGGACGCGCGTACTGCGCAAGGACTGGTCGTTCGAGCGGTTCCTGGAGCACGACAAATCGTGGAATTTCCAGACCCGCAAAATCGTCGGCAGTGATGAGTGCGACGCGGCCTTCGAGGTGCTGCAAAGTCGCTTTCTCGCGGTCGGCGTTGTCGAGCAATTCGACGAATTCCTGATGGTGCTGGGCGAGCGCCTGAAGCCGAAAGTCTTCGATCCGCGGTATGCGGTACGCAACGCCGGCGGTGACAACCGCGGCGGCAAGAATGTTGATGTGTCGCAATTCGCTGAACAGATCGCGGCCAACAATGCGAGCGACATTCGCCTCTACGAGCGCGTCACCCGGGAGCTTCTGCCAGCGCAGCGAGCGGCGGTATGCCCGGATCTCGACGATCGCCTGAGCGCTTTCCAGTCGGCCAGCGAACCAGGTGTGCTGGCGAGCATCAAGGGTGTCGTCGATGGGGTGTGCCGCAAGGCGTACTACGAGCCGGTGACCGGCCTGGTACGGCGCCTCAACGACATGCCGCCGGCCGGGTCGTACTGACACGGCTTCGTGTGCGCAGGCAAGGCCGGTGGTATCATCCCATCGCCCGTCCGGCAGCCTGAAAAGAACCACGCACCATGTCCACCGACTTCCATGAATCCAGCGAGCAGCTTCGCCTGCGACGAGTGCTCGGGAAGTTCGCAACGGGCATCACGGTAATCACCACGCGCGCTGCCAATGGCGTTCGGCTCGGCATTACCGCGAACAGCTTCAATTCGGTGTCGCTCGATCCACCGTTGATTCTGTGGAGTCTTGCGAAGAGTGCGGACAGCCTCTCCGCGTACAAGGAAGCCGAGCACTTTGCAGTGCATATCCTGGCCGCGGACCAGCTCGCCCTGTCGGAGCACTTTGCGCGCCCGCAGCAGGAGAAATTCGCCACCGTGCCTTTTACCGACGGCCTTGGCAGCGCGCCGCTGATTGACGGTTGCGCCGCGCGCCTTCAGTGTCGCACCCACGCGATTCACGACGGCGGCGACCACGTCATCATCGTTGGTGAAGTGCTGCAGTATGAGGAAGCGGATCGCCCGGGCCTGGTGTACTACGAGGGCAACTACGCCGTTGCCGCTGCCCACCCGGACGCCGCTGACCCGTCGCACGATCGGAGTGACGACCAGGCATGACGGGTCCGGCAAAGCCCATCAACTTAAGCCCACCGCCCGGCGACGCGGTGAAAACCACCACCTGCTACATGTGCGCTTGCCGCTGCGGCATCAGGGTGCACCTGAAGGACGGCGCCGTTCGATACATTGAAGGCAACCGGGAGCATCCGGTCAACAAAGGCGTGCTGTGCGCCAAGGGCGCGGCGGGCATCATGCAGCATTACTCGCCGGCGCGGCTGTCCACGCCGCTGAAGCGTACCGGCGAACGCGGCTCCGGCGAGTTCGAGCCGATCAGCTGGGAGGAGGCGCTCACGACGGCGGCACAGTGGCTGGGTGACATACGAGCGACAGACCCCCGACGCCTTGCGTTTTTTACCGGGCGCGACCAGAGCCAGGCGCTGACCGGATGGTGGGCGAAGCAATTCGGCACACCCAACTTCGCCGCGCACGGCGGCTTTTGCTCCGTGAACATGGCCGCCGCTGGCATGTACACTATCGGCAGCGCGTTCTGGGAGTTCAGCGAACCGGACTGGGAGCGCACGCGGTTCTTCATGCTGTTTGGCGTGGCCGAGGATCACGCGTCCAACCCGATAAAGATCGGCCTGTCCAGACTCAAGGAGCGCGGCGCGAAGTTCGTGTCCGTCAACCCGGTGCAGACCGGCTATTCGGGGGTTGCCAATGAATGGGTAGGCATCACGCCGGGTACGGACGGACTGTTCGTGCTTGCGCTTGTCCATGAGCTGTTGCGCGCCGGCAAGGTCGACGTCGACTACTTGTCACGCTACGCGAACGCGGGCTGGCTGGTGATCCAGCACGAGGGCAGTGCCGACCACGGGCTGTTCGCTCGCGACGCCGACGGCACGGTGCTGTGCTGGGATCGCATGCGCGAAGCACTCGCGCCGGTCAGCGACAGGAGCGCGCAACCAGCACTTAAAGGGGAGTTTCGGCTCGCCGACGGTCGCCGCGCGATACCGGTATTCCAACTTCTCGCCGAACGGTACCTCGATAAGCGCTACAGCCCCGACGCGGTGGCTGAGCGCACGGGCGTGGCGGCCGCGACCATTCGTCGCCTTGCGGCCGAAATTTCCGATGCGGCGTTCAATCACGAGGTGGTGCTGGACCAGCCGTGGACCGATGCATGGGGCGTGACGCACGAGACTACCCGCGGCCGCCCGGTCAGCATGCACGCCATGCGCGGCATCTCGGCACACTCCAACGGTTTTCACACCTGCCGTGCCATTCACCTTTTGCAGATGCTGCTCGGCAGCGTCGACACGCCGGGCGGGCTGCGCTACAAGCCGCCGTATCCGAAGTCCATCGAGGCGCTGCCAACGCCGACGGGTCGCGCGGAGCAGGTGGCTCCCGACACGCCGCTGCCCGGTGGCCACCTGGGCTATCCCAGCGGTCCCGACGACCTCCTGGTGAACGACGACGGCACGGCGGCGCGCATCGACAAGGCGTTCTCCTGGGAGGCGCCACTTGCTGCGCACGGAATGATGCACGCGGTGATTCACAACGCGTGGGCGGGCGATCCGTACCCGATCGACACGCTGTTCATGTACATGGCAAACATGGCATGGAACTCGTCGATGAACACGGAGCAGACGATTGCCAAGCTCACTGATCGCAACCCCGAAACCGGCGAGTACCGCATTCCGCACATCATCTACTCGGACGCCTACGCGTCGGAAACGGTGGCCTACGCTGACCTGGTGCTTCCCGATACCACGTATCTGGAGCGCTGGGACGCCATTTCACTGCTCGACCGCCCCATCAGCGAACCGGACGCCGTAGCCGACGCCATTCGCCAGCCGGTGCTGGAGCCGGACCGCGATGTGCGGCCGTTCCAGGACGTGCTGCTTGACCTTGGTGCGCGCCTCGGGCTCGAGGGCATGGTGACCGACGACGGCGAGCCTGCCTTTCCGGGGGGCTATGCCGACTACATCGTCAACCGTGAGTGCGCGCCGGGCATCGGCACGCTGGGCGGCTGGCGCGGCGTGGATGGCGAAGCGAACGGTCGCGGTGACGTGAACCCTGAACAGCTCGACCGGTACATCGAAAACGGCTGTTTCTGGCAGCACGAGCTGGCCGACGACGCCCGTTACTTCCGCTTTGCCAACCGGGCATGGCTCGGGTTCGCCGCGAGCATGGGTTTTGCGCCTGACGAAAAACCGGTGCCGCTGAACCTGTACTCGGAGGAACTGCAGCGTTTTCGGCTGGCCGCGCAGGGCCACGGCAACCGGGTGCCGCCGCAGGAGCACCGCGAGCGCGTAGCCTTCGCCTTCGACCCGCTGCCCACCTGGTATCCACCGTTTGCCGACGACAGCGAGGCGGATGAGCGGTTTCCGCTTCACGCGATCACGCAGCGGCCCATGGCGATGTACCACAGTTGGGGTGGCCAGAACGCGTGGCTGCGACAGATTCATGGCGACAACCGGTTGTACATGGCGCGCGAAACGGCGACGAAGCTCGGCATCGACGACGACGACTGGGTGGACGTGACAAGCCCGCACGCGAGTATCCGCGTGCAGGTCCGCCTGATGGACGGCGTGAATCCGCACACGGTGTGGACGTGGAACGCCATCGGCAAGCGGCGCGGCGCCTGGAACCTTGATCGCAACGCCTCTGAAGCCACGAAGGGTTTCCTGTTGAATCACCTCATTGACGACCTTCTGCCGGCGCGGGACAGCGGCTACCGCTATTCCAACTCCGATCCGGTGACGGGGCAGGCCGCGTGGTACGACCTGCGCGTGTCCGTGAAGCGCTCGGAACAGCAAGGCGTGTCGCCGGACTTGCCGCCAATCAAACGCGTGCCGGGTCTTGAGCCTGCGCCAACGCAGTCACGCTTTGGCACGGAGAGGGTGCGATGACCCGACTGCCGGATACACCGCCGCCCAGGCGCCTTGGCCTTGTGATCGATCTCGACACGTGCGTGGGCTGCCACTCGTGTGTGATCAGCTGCAAGGAGTGGAACACGTCCGGCTACCCGGCGCCGCTCACCGACCAGAACCCGTATGGCCCGGAGCAGTCCGGCGCGTTTCTGAACCGCGTGCACAGCTTCGAAGCGAAAGCGCCCGACGGCAACAGCCGCACGGTGTATTTCCCGAAGTCCTGTCTGCATTGCGAGGACGCGCCGTGCGTCACGGTATGCCCGACAGGCGCCTCGTACAAACGCGGCGAAGATGGCATCGTGCTGGTGGATGAAGACAAGTGCATGGGCTGTGGCCTGTGCGCCTGGGCCTGTCCGTACGGTGCGCGCGAGATGGATGCCAGCGAAGGAGTCATGAAGAAATGCACACTTTGCATCGACCGCATTTACAACGAAGCGCTTCCCGTGGAAGATCGCCAGCCCGCCTGCGTTGCGTCGTGCCCGGCGTCGGCGCGCCACTTCGGCGACCTGGCGGATCCCGAATCTGCCGTGTCGACCCTTGTGCGCGACCGCGGCGGTTATGACCTTATGCCCGAGCAGGGCTGCCGGCCAACGAACAAGTACCTGCCGCCCCGCAGCCGACCGGTATCAGGCAGCGCGGCCGCCGAAGAGGCGCTGCCCGATGCACCCGGCGGTTTCCTCGGCTGGCTCGACCGCGTGCTCAGCGACTGAGCGGGCAGGACGAAGGGTTGCTCTGACGTGTATCCGGCGCTATCCGTCATTTTTTTCACCACGCTGTCCGGCATCGGTTACGGCCTGGTGATGGTGGTTGCGCTCGCCGCGCTCGCGGGCAGGCTGCCGGGGGCGCAAACCGCGGTTGCCGCGCTGGTGGTCGCGAGCGTGCTCATAACCGCCGGCCTGTTGTCGTCGCTCGCGCACCTTGGCCATCCGGAACGCGCGTGGCGCGCGCTCAGCCAGTGGCGCAGCTCATGGCTGTCCCGGGAGGGCGTGCTTGCGATCATCAGCTTCGCACCCCTCATCGCGCTGATCGGCACGCTGCTCAGGTTCGAACCGTCCGCAATGCCGGTACTCGTTGCCGCAGCCGCTGCGGCTTTGAGCGCAGCGGCTACCGTCTACAGCACCGCGATGATCTATGCGAGCCTGAAGCCGGTTCGGCAGTGGCACAGCGGCTACGTGCCGACGGTGTACCTGGCGTTTGCCCTGATGACCGGCGCGGTGTGGGCCTGCGCGGTGATGAGCGTGACGCCGGAGGCCGCCGTTCCGCTTGCCGCGTTTGCGGTTGTGCTCACCCTTGTGGCGTGGGCGATCAAGGCGATGTACTGGCGCGCGATGGCCAGCGACAAAACAGGCAGCACCCTTGGGTCGGCGACCGGTCTTGGCGCCAGCGTTACGGTGCTCGACCCGCCACACACCGAGCGCAACTACCTCCTGCGCGAGATGGGTTTCAAGGTGGCGCGTAAACACCGCGGCCGACTACGGCGCATCGCGCTCGCTTGTGGCCTGGTGGCGCCGGTGCTGCTGCTGGGCATCCAGCTGCTCGCGCTCGGGCGCCTTGCGGTATGGCTTGCAGTGCCCGCCGCGTTACTTTTGACGCTGGGTGTCGTGGTGGAACGGTGGCTGTTTTTCGCCGAGGCCGAGCACACCGTTACGCTGTACTACGACCGGTAACGCGATTCGCTACAGCGTGAGGTTCTCGTCAAGGAACCGGCGAAAGCGTGCTGCCCATTCCCTCGCGGACTGCCGCACACGGCTGAGGTCAGTGCTTGAACCTGCCGCCGACGGGAAGCTCGGCGCTTCCGTTGTGTCGGCGGCCTGGGCGAGAAGCTGCCGCGAAATCGAATCCTTGAGTTCCATCACGAAGACGAGTGAGCCCGGCTGCGCGACCGCCTGCAATTCGCTCGGCAGCGGCACGTCAGCGGTGACCGACGAACTCCTTAGGTCAATGAGCGAGCCCTGAACCAGCAGGGTGTCAGCCGCGGCTTCCTCGACAACGGTGAACTGGTCGAGCTCGCGCAGAAACGCGGAGCGGAACATGTTCCGGATTCGAAGCAGATCTCCCTCTGGCGTTGACGCGCCTTCCGGATAGTAGACGGCCATCTGGTCGACCTGGATGGCCCGGTAGCGGCTGAAGTCGGCGCCGGGCGTAATCTTTGTGGCGACCGTGTCCTCGCCAGTCTGCGGAGCGACATCCTGGGTACTGAAGGCGCCGCAGCCGGCGAGCATTGCGGTAGCGGCCAGTGCAGGCAACCGTCTCGTGCACAGTGCCTTGCCTGATTCAACAACGGCCGACATCGGCAGGGTCAACATTGCCACGATCTCCGGGTTCGGTGGGGGAAGGTGTGCGTCAGTCTACCTGATCGGCGAGGCCCCACAAAAACCGGCCAAGGCGCCGCTCCCACGCTGCTGGTGAGCGTGAGAGCGACGCCTTGGCTTTTGGCGTGTCGCGGCCGGCTAGCGGGTCGCGCTAATGCCGACGTGGTCCGCGTAGAAGTACTCGTACGATCCGCCGTAGTACGCCGATATCCGGAACCTCACCGTTGTATTCGCGGAGATGAACGCGGAGATGTCGTAGCTGCGCGACCCCCAGGCGCCGTCCTCGATGCCGGTGAAGGTCTCGAGGACCGTGAAGTTCACACCATCGCTGGACACTTCCACCACGACTGCGTCGCTTTCATCGACGTCCTCCGTGATGTCGTAGGTAAAGCTGAACGTGGCCTGGTTCATGCCGGTCAGGTCGACGCTGCGTTTGGCGGACGGCTGTCCGCCGGTGTCTTCCTGGTCGTCGAGGCGCAGCGCGCCGCTGCTTACCTTCACCGCACCGTTGCTCGGTCCGGCACCGCCGCTTTCCGGATCGTCCTCCATCCACGGACCGGACCAGTCGTCCGGTCCGTTGTTGCCGTCGAAGTCGTGGTCATCGAACTTGTCCAGCACCTCGATGGTGTCCGGGCCGAGGTCCACGCAGAAGCCTTCGATCTGCACGAAGTGCACCTTGAAGGTCTCATCGTGGGCGCCGTAGTAGTCCGACACACGGAACCGCACCTGGGTCTGCGAGGAGATGTACGGCGTGATGTCGTACATGCGCCAGTCCTGCACCTCGCCCCAGATGCCGGTGATGACTTCCAGGGTGGTGAAGGTCTGACCACCGTCGCTGGAGATCTCCACCGTGACCGCGTCGTGGTCGTCAACCCCGTGGGTGGTCCAGAAATCGAACTTGAGCGTTGCGCTCGTGTAGCCCGACAGGTCCACCGTGCGTGCGGCACTCGGGTGACCGCCCGTATCCGGGTAGTCGTTCAGCATCAGCGCGCCGTTGGACACGGTCACGTTGCCGGCATTCGGGCCTTCGCCGCCGTGGGCCGGGTCGTGCTCGATCCACGGTGCCGCCCAGTTGAAGCTGCCGTCGTTGTTGCTGAACGAGGGGTGGTTGAAGTTATCCGCCACGTCGCCCTCAACGCAGATGTCCGGCAGGCAAACCAAACGGAAGTCGACGTTCAGGTCGCCCTGGCCGGTTTCCGGCAGATGCCCGACGTTCGGCTGCTGCGTCACGGTCCACAGGAACCAGCTCGAGGCGCCGTTGTTGAGGTTCTTGCCGTTGGCGCCAATGCCGGCCTGGAAAGCGCCGCCCGTCGGCACGAAGTCGATAACGGCGCCCTCATAGTCACCGGTGCCGGTGAGCACGCCCGACATCGTCGGGTAGTAGCGCCACGTGCCCGGATCGATCGGGCCGCCGTTGTCGACGTACGCGCTGTCATCGAGCTGCAGTTTCGGGCTGCCCGGGGGCGGCACGTTCGTACGGCCGGCGAGATTGACAACAACGTCGAAGCCGCGGCCCGGGTTCGCGAGGCTGTGCAGTGAACCGGACAGCACGGCGGTGCCGTCTTCATTCTCGATGAAGCTGCCCGCATCCGGCACGAACGCCAGGTCCGTGTCGATGCCTGGCAGCCAGAACGAGTGCGTGAAGTTCGACGTGGAGAACTGCGCATCCGGCTCGGCTGGCAGCACGCAGAACTCGTCGTCCGGGCAGAAGGTGATGTCGGTGACAGCACCGCTGCTCGGGAACCACACGTCGATGCGACGTACGCCATCGATGCCGAAGACCAGGCGCTGGACGCTGTTGTTGCCCAGGTCCTGCATCGGCACGGTGAGAATAACCGCGTCATTCTCGTCGTAGGCTGTCACCGTTCCCATCGATTCCTGGCTGTCGATGTCCAGGATGCCAACGGAGTCGAGCACGACCGGTTCGTCGAACGTGAACGTAATCGTTCCGCCATCGAAGCTGTCGTCCGGATCGCCGGAGTCGCCGTCCTCGGAGATGATCAGCACGTTGCGCTCGGCCAGGAAGTTAACGCCCGGCTGCCCGAGGCCGCCGCCGTCACCGATGCCCGGCCCGCCAAAGTCTTCGTTTGGCGTGCCAAGGTCCGGATCGCCGCCGGTCGGGAAGGCGCTGTTGAAGATCATCACCGGGTTGTTTACCGGATCGTCGGTTGTGACCTGCACGCCGTAGCCGGCGAACTCGTCATCGATGATCTGGCCGGCGGCCAGCAGCTCGCCGAAGCTGTCGACCTCGAAGTCGAAGGTCGGCGGGCAGACGCTCATCGGCACGTTGCAGTAGTGACTCGGGTCGTCGTCCTGCACCGTGACGCCGGTGACGGTGTCGCCGGTAGCCAATCCCATATTGCGGTAGAGCGGGGTGTTTGGCGTTTCGCCGCACACGCCGGGCACGGTCGTGAAGATCGTGTCCGTGGTATCGACGGCGGTACCGCTCGCGGTACAGATCATCGACTCACCCGGTACCAGCGTGTCTTGCGGGCAGATCACGATGACGCCCTGGTCATCGGTGACCACCACGTTCGACAGCGTCACGTCGCCGGTGTTGGTGACCAGGTACGTCCAGTTCACCGTGTCGCCCGGCATGATCAGCGGTGCGTCGCCCGCGTTGGGATCGTCCGCGTCGATGCCGTTGGTGGCTTTCTCGACCGTGATGGCCGGTGCCGCCGGGTTGCAGTAGTGACTCGGATCCGTGTCAGTGAGCGTGAGGCCAGTGATCGTGTCGCCTGAGGCCATACCCATATTCTGATACAGCGGTTCCTGCGGGAAGCCGCCGCACAGGCCCGGCACGGTGGTAAACGCCGTGTTGTCCAGGTCGTCGGCAAGGCCGCTGGCGGTACAGGTCATCATCTGGCCCGGCAGCAGGCTGTCCATCGGGCAGCTCACCGCCACGCCCTGGTCGTCGGTGACGACCACGTTGAACAGCGTTACGTCGCCGGTGTTGGTGACCAGGTACGTCCAGCTCACGAGGTTGCCCTGCGCCACCACTGGTGCATCGCCCGCGTTGGGATCATCGGCGTCCACGCCGTTGGTCGCCTTCTCGATGTCGATACCCGGCATCGGCGGATTGCAGTAGTGACTCGGGTCAACGTCGCGGATGAGCGCACCCGCTGGCGTCGTTCCCATGGCCTCGCCCTTGTTCTGGTACAGCGGCTCCTGCGGGAAGCCGGCACACAGGCCAGGCACGGTCGTAAAGCCGGTGGTATCGAGGTTGTCTGCAACGCCGCTGGCGGTGCAGGTCATCGATTCACCCGGGGCCAATGTGTCCATCGGGCAGGTCACGACAACGCCCTGGTCGTCAGTGACCGTGACGCCGGTCAGCGTCGTGTTGCCGGTGTTCGTCACGATGTACGTCCAGTTCACCGGGTTGCCGATGGCAATCGTCGGCGCGTCGCCGGCGTTCGGGTCATCGGCGTCCACGCCGTTGGTGGCTTTCTCGATGTCGATGCCCGGCTCCTGCGGGTTGCAGTAGTGACTGGCATCCACGTCTTCCACGATTCCGCCGGTAGCCGAATTGGCACTTGCCATTCCCATGTTCTGGTACAGCGGGGTCTGTGGGAACGATCCGCACAGGCCCGGCACCGTGGTGAAGCCGGTGGTCAGCAGGTCGTCAGCAAGGCCACTGGCCGTGCAGATGATCGACTCGCCGGGTTCGAGCGTGTCCTGCGGACAGGTAACGGCGACGCCCTGGTCGTCGGTCACGGTCACGCCGGTGAGCGTCGTGTTGCCGGTGTTGGTGACAAGGTACGACCAGTTCACCAGTTCGCCCGGCATGATTTGCGGAGCATCGCCGGCATTCGGATCGTCGGCGTCCACGCCGTTCGTTGTCTTCTCGATGTCGATGCCAGGCACCTGCGGGTTGCAGTAGTGGCTGGGGTCGGTGTCATCGACGAGCGCGCCGTCCACGGACTGGCCGGTGGCCATTCCCATATTCTGGTATAGCGGCGTGTTCGGGAACTCCCCGCAAAGACCAATCACCGTGGTGAAGCCGGTCGACAGCAGGTCGTCGGCGAAACCGCTCGCCGTACAGCTCATCGACTCGCCGGGTTCCAGCGTGTCCATCGGGCAGCTCACCGGCACGCCCTGGTCATCGGTCACGACGACGTCGGTGAGCGTGGTGTTGCCGGTGTTGGTAACCACGTAGATCCAGCTAACGAGTTCGCCCGGTGCGATCGCCGGTGCGTCGCCCGCGTTTGGATCGTCTGCATCGATGCCGTTGGTGGCTTTCTCGATGTCGATGCCCGGCGTCTGCGGGTTGCAGTAGTGGCTCAAGTCGGTGTCTTCGACGAGGTCGCCGTTCACGGACATGCCGCTCGCCGTGCCCATATTTTGATACAGCGGCGTCTGCGGGAAGCTTCCGCAAAGACCTGGCACCGTCGTGAAGCCTGTGGAGAGCAGGTCGTCTGCGAACGCGCTCGCGGTGCAGGTCATCGACTCACCCGGTTCCAGCGTGTCCATCGGGCACACCACGGGTACGCCCTGGTCGTCGGTAACCGCAACGCCGGTCAGCGTCGTGTTGCCGGTGTTCGTCACCTCGTAGGTCCAGCTTACGAGATCGCCCGGCGCAATCTGCGGTGCGTCGCCCGCATTCGGATCGTCGGCATCAACGCCATTCGTTGACTTCTCGATGTCGATGCCTGGCGTCTGCGGGTTGCAGTAGTGGCTTAAGTCAGCGTCTTCGACGAACTCACCCGTCGCGGACATTGCGCTCACGCTGCCGCGGTTCTCATACAGCGGCGTATTCGGGAAGCCGCCGCACTGGCCGGGCACCGTCGTAAAGGTGGTGCCCAGCAGGTCGTCGGCTAGGCCGGACGCCGTGCAGGTCATCGATTCGCCCGGTGCAAGCGTGTCCATCGGACAGGTTACCGGTACGCCCTGGTCGTCGGTGACGACGACGTCGGTCAGCGTGGTGTTGCCGGTGTTCGTGACGATGTAGGTCCAGCTCACCAGCTCTCCCGGCGCAATCTGCGGGGCGTCGCCGGCGTTCGGATCGTCCGCGTCAACGCCGTTCGTTGCCTTTTCGATGTCGACGCCTGGCGTCTGCGGGTTGCAGTAGTGACTGGCGTCAACGTCCTGCACGAGAGCGCCGCTTAACGATGTGCCGCTCGCCGTTCCCATGTTCTCGTACAGCGGCGTGTTCGGCACGGTGCCGCACAGACCGGGTACGGTAGTCGAGGCCGTGGCAAGCAGGTCTTCAGCAAGGCCGGAGGCCGTGCACACCATGGACTCGCCCGGTTCGAGCGTGTCCATCGGGCAACTCACGACCACACCCTGGTCATCCACGACGGAGACGCCGGTCAGCGTCGTGTTGCCGGTGTTGGTCACGAGGTATTGCCAACTGACCAGTTCGCCCGGCGCAATCTGCGGGGCGTCGCCCGCGTTCGGGTCATCGGCGTCCACGCCGTTTGTCGATTTCTCGATGTCGATGCCGGGTGCCTGCGGGTTGCAGTAGTGGCTCGGATCGCTGTCGTCAACCATCACGCCTGCTGGCGACAGCCCGACGACCGTGCCGATGTTCGCATACAGCGGCACCCCTGCGTCTTCGTTGCACACGCCGGGCACGGTAGTAAAGCCAGTGCTCAGCAGGTCATCGGCAA
>JBCAXP010000016.1:0-24472 GCA_038533995.1 Pseudomonadota bacterium | reverse complement strand
ATGAGGATACCGCTGGTAGTGCGAATCCTGTTTTGCCCGGCATTTTCGCCGGTAACCGGGCTCTTTGTGCGCGGGTTAGGAATCGCCGACAGGATGACCGGCCTGTCGGGATTGCCATTGACACAGGCGCACAGCACCTCCGTGCCCTTGAGCAAGGGAAAATGCATGCCACCGCTTCCGCCACCGCTGGAGGAGAAGTTGGCATATGGCTGTGCCATCCGCATGTAGCGCGACGCCATGCCCTGGTCGGCGCCCGTCAGGTCGAAGGGCAACCGGATCTTGTAGCGCCCTGAGTCGTCAATCGCTGCACGAAGGCCATCGCCGGAAGCGTCCACGTACGCATTGAACACCCCCGGCACCAGTGGCCGGGGCGTGCGTCGCTCAGGCCGGAACGGCGTGCTTGCCGGAATTGCAGTGAACTCGTTGCTGTAGGCCGGGCCGCCTTCCGGGAGGCGAATGCCGCCCTTGTGCTTCACGCTGACGATAAGGTACGGCTGATTGAACGCCTTGTTGAAGTGGTGTTGCAATTCGAAAACATGCCCCTCGCTAAACAGATAGCAGTCACTTGTGCCTGTGTACATGTCCTGTCTGCAGCGCATTCCTTCGGCGCGAACCTTGGCCAGCTGGCGACCCTCTGCGGTGTCCTTGAACTGCTCATCGTAGGTAACGTGCACGCCGTGGCCGTCGGAAGACACCGTGCGTTCCACGTGAAGGTATTCAGGGTTGCGCTTCGATCCCAGCTCGCCCCGGTAGTTGTGTTCCCGCAGCATCAACTTCGCGGGCAAGGGCGAGCAGCGCCTGACCAGCGTTTGAACCGTTGTGTTACCAGCATCGACGTCCTTTGCCCGTGCGCTGAACTCCATCTTGCGTGGCTTGTCGTCGCCGGAGGGATCCGGCACGGGATCAAAGGAGGCGTTGTGATCGCCGAGTATCAGCTTTTCGCGGTCGTCGGAATGGTCAAAGAAGAAAAAGATGCCACGATGCTCGAGCAGCCGGCGCACAAAGGCCAGGTCCGTTTCCTTGTACTGCACGACATAGTTGCGTAGTGGGTATTCCTTGCGCGGTGCGCGGATGTCGAGGGTGCTTGGGTCAATGTGCGCGGCCGCTGCGCCCCGCGTGCCCTCGGCTGAGCCCGCGGTGAGTTCGGTTTCCGCGATGTCCAGCACGTTGACCTCACCGTTCGTGCCGTAGATCTGACTTTGCCGGCTTAAGTCGAGCTTTGCCATAGTCGGCCCCAGGACAATACGGTACGCGTAGCGTCCGGAGGGGCATTTGCCGAGCTGCGCGGCTTCCTGCACGATACCGCGCACCTTGCGCAGTTCCCTGTGTTCCATTGTGAACGTGGCCTCGCGATGCAGTAGCGACAACACATCCAGGCCGGGGTTTTCACTCTCCAGGTCCAGCTCGAAGCGATACAGACTGGAAATCTCCTCCTCGCCTTCGAACCCGGTCACTACGAAGTCAGGTGGGGTTTCCTCCCCCGGCATCGGCGCGACTTCAAGGCTCATTCGATGTTCTTCGTTTTTTGCCATCTTCACGTTCCTCGCATCGTGATGACCCGTGCGGCTCCGGGGTCGTCTCGCAACGTGCAAGACAAGCGGCAGCGGGTTGGGCCCGTCTGCACCTGAGTATACCTTTCGACCATTGCGAAGCGTTGCCCGGCCGGTCCGGGCACCCTGCAAGCTGTTGCCGCCCCATCGGGTTCTGCTATTCTCGGAGCATCGGCGCGCCATACCCCGCAGGCAAACCAATGAAAGAAGAACACGCTGCAGATGGCCAGTTACCCGCATTACGTGCACTCGGCGGCGCTCGGGTTTCCACTGACGTTGCGACAGGCTGGCACGCCTTCATTGCATTGCCGCAACCGGCAAAGGACGACATCTGGAACGTTCTTGCACCGTTGCTGCGGAATCCGGCGGATCCGCAAAACCCCGAGCGCTTCCAGCAGTTCTGCAAGCTGCACGGCATCGAGGCGGCTGCCACAGCACCGGCGCTGGAAGCTCTCAATCGACTGCTTAGCTACGCGAGCGCCGTGGACCTGCCCGAAGAGGACTTTGCTGCAGACCTCGAAACGCTAAGCGGCGGCACGCACGACCCCGCCATAGCGTCCGTGCTCGCCGAGTACGCTGGCGCAAAGGCGGCACTGCGCACTGCGGCGCTACGAGCCAGCATCGCTGACCATGGAAAACTCCTGACCCGCATCGACTGGCGCGTTGACGATGTCTCTTCGTCCAATCATGGCCTGGAGTTCAAGGCGCCCGTGATGCTGCTAACGTTCCATTTTCGCGAAGGTCAGCGCGAAGAGCGCATCACATTGCAATTGTTGCCCGACACGATGCGCGAGCTCCAGGATGTCTGCAGCAGGTTCGTCGTCTGACTATGAGGCGTGCGAGGTAAAAACAATGTCGCAGAGCATAACGGTCGCCGCTGCAATCACCGCTGACAAGCTCAGCGTCAAGCCTGGTGAAGCGATTGAGTTTCAAAGTAACAGCACGCTGACGCCCATGCAGGTCAGCGACTGGACCTTCGACCGTGAGGAAACTGATTTCAAGGGCGCTCGCTGGCAGTACGAGGTGAGGGATTCAATTCAGTACAAATGGCGCTTCGAGAAGGGTTCGCCGGCAAAGGCGACCGGCAGGGGAAAGCACACGGTGTCCTTTGATGCGCTGGGTGCCCACAGGGTGGACCTTGCCGTCCGGCGGGTACGCAAGGAGCGAAAGCGCACGTGGAGAAGCAATTCGAGTGACTGGAGTATATGGCACAGGGACGTTGTCGAGGAAACGACCACGGACACGGCCGCGGTCCACGTCGAGGTCAGCCTGCACCACGAAGGCCTGAACCGGCTCTTCGATCCGAATCTCGATCCGGACGGCAATCCGCTGACAGCACTGGACCGCAAGTACTGGCGAGTGTTTGTGCCCGACTTCAATGGCGCCGATCCGGAAGCGGCTTCCTCATTCCTGCGCCTGGGCGCCGTTGAGCCTGCCGTCTACAACAAGTGGGCTAACGTTGAGTTCACGCGACGGCGACACCCTGGTGAACCACCGAATCCCACCTTTGCCGGCAAGTCAGCCGCTGAGACGTTTCCTACCGAGTCCGGCGAGGATCTTGCCGCGCTTGTCATGGATTTTGACGACGACTATCGGCACAGGGACAACGCCACGGCGAAAACCCGCGAGCAGAGAAAACAGGAATCGAGCGGCCTGCATACACGGGGCGGGTGGCGTGACCATACCGACGGCAACCGCATCACGACTACGCGCGGTGACAAGGTGGAAGTCATTGCAGGCAACTACAAGCGCATTGTTTTGGGACGCCGTCCCTTCGCGCAGGGCGATCATACCGACGCGCAAAACAAGTGGGGCGACACGCTGGACATTTCCGGCGGCGTCGCCATGGACATCGACCAGACGCCCTTTGCCACCACGGATATCCGCTGGAACGACGACCTCCAAACCTGGAAAGTGACGGAGACCGGGAGCAACGGCTACTACGTCAGTCATACCCAGGGCATTTCCATTGACCACTTCCACGGACGCCAGGAAAGTTACACGGCTGGCAGCGTGTACTCCTATCACGGTGAACCCGGCAACCGGATCGGCCACAACCAGGGTTTTCACCGCACGGTCAGCATTCCCGGCCTTGACCTGCTCTGGCCCGATGCCGTCGACTCACCGTTTTCCCCGGAGGATGAGGAGCAAAAGGCCGTCGACGTCGTGGATGCCGAGGCCTGGAACTACCATCGGGGCAACCTGTACGAAAGAAGCGTGAATGAACTCATCGACACGCAGGCCTTTTGGGGCACCAAGCGCGGCGTGGACATCGGCGGCGTGTCGGCCGAAATGGAGCTGGCTATTGCCAAGACGGCCCTCAACCTGATCGTCGAAACGATTGACATCAATATCGGCAACAAGATTGACATGACCATCGGGCAGACGATGAATCTGAGGTTAGGCCCGGAAATGAACGTCGTGACGTCGACAAGCCAGGACTTCGCACTCGATGTCACCAATATTTCCCTGAAAGACACCGTGCTGAGCATGGGCGCCACGATGCTTTGCCTCCAGTACAAGATCAACTAAAGCGAATTGGCCGGGTGATGCAACAGTCTGCAACTCCGAGTGCGTGCCGCTCCGCCGGCCAATGAGGATCAAAAACCTCACTGACTATCCTGTCGGCGCCAAACCCTGTTCGCGTGAGCCGCCGGCTTACGAGATGAGCGTGGTAGCACGAGCAGCCTTCCGCCTGCAGCCGAACGAACCCCTTACCCCCGTGAAGCCGCTGGACCAGGGACACCTCACGGCCGACACGTATGCCAAGGACGACGAGGAGCGCGAGGGCGAGTGCCTCTACCCCGGCGACTTCGCAGACTTCAAACCCGGCGCCGACCTGTTGCTGCGCGGCACCTGCCACGTCCCTGGCGGCAAGACCGCGAAGGCCTGCCGGGTAACATTCAAAGTCGGTGACTGGTCAAAAACGCTGGCCATCGTCGGTGATCGCCAGTGGCTTCCCGAGATCGTCGGCACGCCGGCAACCAGCCCGAAACCGTTTGTGTCCATGCCTATCGGGTACGCGCAGAGTTTTGGCGGTGATGGTTACGCGGGCAACCCGGTCGGCAAGGGACACAGCGGAGTATCGCTGCCGAATGTCGTCTACCCGCACCTGTCGCGCCCGGCCCCCGGTGAAGATGTCGCCCCGGCCGGCTTCGGCCCCATCAATCCGAAGTGGTCGCCGCGGGCCGGCAAGGTCGGCACGAAATACGGCGAAAACTATCGCCAAAAGCGGGCCCCCTACTACGCATCGGACTTCGACTGGCGCTGGTTCAACGCCGCGCCATCGGATCAGCAACTCGCCGGCTACCTCAACGGCGACGAGGAACTTGCATTCGAGAACATGCACCCGGCTGCGCCAGCATTGAATGCCCGTCTTCCCGGCCTTCGGCTGCGCGCCTTTGCCAGCGACGCTCAGGGTGCCAGGCGAGAGATCCCGATGCAGCTCGACACGCTTTTTGCCGATCTCGATGAGGGCCTGGTGTGGCTTACGTGGCGAGGCCTGGACGCGGTAGCGACGGACGACCTTTCTGACATTACCTCGTTGCTCTTCGCCGAAGAGAAACTCGAAGAGCCGGAAACGCCCGCCGATGAGTATCTCGCCCAGCTCGCAGCCTTTGACGCCGACCCGCTCGGCCTTGATGAGCTGGACGTTGAAGTCCCCCCGTTTCTGCGTGACGCAATGGCGGCGGAACAGGCGCGCAGGAACGGCGAACCGCCACCGGCACCGTCCCCCGATTCCGTCAGGGTTGGCACGGACCCGGTCTCTGCACTCCTCGCCAATGAACTCGGGTCCATGGCACCTGACGCACAGGCCAAGGTAAAGGCGCTGATTGCCGACCAAACCGAAAAGCTCGCCAGAAGTGACATCGATCTCCACGAGTTGCTGGCCGATGCGCTGGCGCGACAAAAACAGGCGCCGCCGCCAATTGCGCCGATGGCACCGGGACAGAAGCCTGCAGTGAAGCTCGCGCCAGCCATGCGTGCGATGTTGGAGATTGCGGAGCGCAACAAGGACATTGTCAGGGAGAAGGGCCGCGAGGCACAGCTCAAAGAGGTCTACAGGTTGGCCCGGGACCCTGTCATCCAGGAGCTGGACCCGAGCTACGATCCCAAGGCTACGCTCGCAGCCGCGAAAAAGGATGCGGCGAAGAAGCCGACACCGCCGGACGACGTTTACATACCTGGCATCACTCCCAGGGAGGCCATCGAAAAAAGCAAGCAAGCGCGGGCGAGCGCTGCCAGGAAGGCGTCGGTGTCGTTTCCGGCCCAGGGAAAGGCGCCCGCTCAGGACGCCTCACGGGAAGACGTAACCCGCGTGGCGCCGCTTCGCCGTCAAGGCACCGGCGACGACACAACCCGCATTGCTCCGGCTCGGGGCCCGGCGGCAGCAGATGGGACAACTCGCATAGCACCTGCTACGCGCGGCCTGCCTGAAAACCTGGTGCGTGCAAACTTAAGAGGCTGGGATCTGCGCCGTGAGGAATTTGCCGGCCGCGACATGCGGGGCTCGCAGCTCATTGGCGCGAACCTGGCCGACGTGGACTTGTCAGGAGCAAACCTTGGCGGCGCGGACATGCGAGAGACCAACCTTTGCGGCGCCAATCTCAGCGGCGCACGACTGGCGGAGACAGACCTGCGCCGTGCAAAGCTCGACAGGGCGAGCCTTTACGAGGCACGGGTAGATTGCACGAATTTCGCCGGCGCCTCGCTCAATGCCACCAACGCCACCAGGCTGCGCGGGGAGCATGCACTGTTCAACGGTGCGACCCTCGAACAGGCAGTGTTCTCGGAAGCACAACTCACCGAGGCAAGTTTCGCTGACGTCAACGCGCAACTCAGCCTATTCCAGAAAGCGACGCTCAAGGGCTCCGACTTTTCCGGCGCCAGGCTATTCCTTTGCGACTTCGAAGACGCGATTCTCGAAGACGTTGTCTTCGAGAACACCCACCTCGACACCGTCTCGTTCATGCTCGGCGAACTGACACGCACACGCTTCAGCGGCGCCGAGTTGGTGAAATGCGGCTTCCGCCTCGCCCGCCTGTCGTCCACCGCGTTCGGCGGAGCCACCGGTAGCCTCAACGCTTTCGACAAGTGCTCCCTCGACGGCACCGACTTTCGCAAGGCCGCGTTCGCAGATACGAATTTCATTGAAGCTGATGCAAACGGTGCGCATTTCGAGCAGGCAGACCTGCCACGGGCCCGTTTCTACAAGGCGTCTTTGCGGGAGTGCAACTTCAAGCGCGCCAACCTGCTGAGCGTCGACCTGTGCAAGAGCCGCATGGAACGCAGTAACTTTAGCGCTGCAAACCTGTACGACGGCAAATTACTTGGGGCCAGCGGCTTTGAGTGCCGCTTCGACAGCGCCAACATGAATCGGGTAAGACGGTGAGAGCGGGCGAATGACAACGCACTCCAACGACGACCTGCTGGCACTGATCGCGAGCGGCCATGCGTTCGCCGGCGAAACCATCGCCGGTTTCGATCTTCAGGGTGCCGACCTCGCCCGCGCCAATTTCGCCGGGGCGACTCTTCACAACGTACTTTTGAACGGGGCGAACCTGACCGGCGCCTCGTTTGTTGGCACACAAGTTATGAGTTGCCGCCTGGACGAGGCCAGGCTGAGCGGCGCGAAGCTGGACAAAGCCGCGTTCATGAGCGTCGATCTCTACGGTGCCGACCTCACCAGCGCCACGCTGCGAGGTGCGCGCCTCCTGCGCGTCGATATGCGTGATGCCAACCTGACAGGGGCAGACCTCAGCCAGGCTGCATTGCCTGGCAGTTACATCGACCGTTCCTGCTTCCGGGGTGCTGTGCTGCGAGGCACGCATCTGGACAAGGCAACGCTGACCGCTGCGGATTTCCGTGGCGCCACCATCGAGCAGTGCAGTTTCGCCAAAGCTTCCTTAAGCGGCGCACTGTTCGCCGGCGTGGAGATCATCGAGTCGATGTTCGCTGAAGCGCGCATGAAGGCGGTAGATTTCGACGGCGCGTCGCTTGAACAGTGTGTGCTCGCCCGGGCCGACCTGCGCGGCACCCGGTTGCCGCGAAAGATGAGCAAATGCAGTTTCGATGAGGCCGATCTGACGTCGCTGGACCTGGCAAACACCGATCTGTCCGGGGCGGAACTGGAAGAAATGGACCTGTCCGGGGTTGACTTACGCAACGCCAACCTCGAGTTCGTGTCGCTGACAGGCACCAACCTCACGCGCGCCCGCCTGGAAGGTGCAAACCTCGAACGGGCGATTCTGAACGACTGCGACCTTACCGGCGTTGACCTTACGGGCGTCAGTCTCAAACACTGCTCACTGGCCGGGGCCAGGCTTGCCGGCGCAGACTTAAGTGGCCGCGAACTGGAACTCACCGTTCTCGCTCGCGCCGACCTTACAGGCGCCAACCTGGCCGGCGCTATTCTGAAAGGTTGCGTCCTCGACGACGCCAATCTGACCGGCGCGGATCTCACCCGCGCGACGATTGAGCGCGCAAACTTCAACAATGCAAATGTCGAGGACATCGTGCTGAAGGATGCGGTACTGAGCGGCGTGGACTTCAGCGGTGTGGACCTCAGCCAGATCGCTTTTGAGGAGCTGGACCTGCCGGCCTGTGAGTTTTCCGGTACGGATTTGTCAGGTCGCACGTTTCGCGGCTGCGATCTTACCGATGCGGACTTCTCGAAGGCCAACCTGGCCCGTGCGACTTTTGAAGACTGCATCCTCGAGCGCACCGTGTTCCGGGAGAGCAACCTGCAAGATGCAAGCCTGTGCAACCTGTCAGGCCGCTCGGCGTTCTTTGGCAAGGCAAAACTCGGCCGTACAGACTTCACAGGCAGCAAGCTGCGGGGCGCAATTTTCAATGAGGCACAGGCCAAGAAGGCGTGTTTTGAACGCTGCGACTTGCGCGAGGCCACCATGGAAAAGGTGAATGCAACCGGAGCGAAATTTGCCGATGCTCGCCTGACCTTTGCAAACCTCGACTACGCGAACCTTGAACACACTGATTTCACTAGTGCAGACCTTTCGCATGCCAGCCTTCACGATATTTCTTCCGCCGGTTCAGTCAGCACCGGCGCAAATACAACAACCGCAAGACGCACCGATCACGAGCGCCGCGACGCGGAACGCTATCGACCCTTTTGAAGCAAGGACATGACCATGTTGACCGCAAGACATCTTTACGAAGCACCCGACCTCGAGCGCTATCTCGGCCCGGCACGCGTTGTCACCACGGGCGCTGACGGCGTGCAGGTAGCGCTTCCCGATGGCGAGCAAGCCAGGGCGACGCTCGCCCTGGCGTTGCCCTATGAACCTGTTCCTGGGGATGAACTGCTGGTTATCGGTGAGGTGGGACAGTTCTACGTGATCGGCGTGCTGAAAGGCGCGGGCACGACGCGGCTCGCGGTCGCGGGCAATCTCGACGTGCACGCCGTTGACGGTTCGCTGCGGCTGCTGGGCGACCGCGGCGTCGAGGTTGAAGGCAATGAGGTCGCGATTCGCACGCGGTCACTGAAGATGCACGCAGACGCTGTTCGCCAGAAATTCTCGACGCTTTACCGGCACGTGCGTGACTTGTGCAGTACCCGTGCCGGCAGAAGTCACGCCATGGCCGATGAGACAGCGCATTCCCAGGCGGAGCGCACCGTCATCCTGTCGAAGGAAACGGTGACGGTAAATGGCCAGCGAATCCAGATCGGGTAAGCAGCCATGATGCCTGCCTGCAACAAAGGCGCGGGATCGAACATGGGATTCCCGGACGTCTGCAACACCATCGTCGGCCCGGCGACAACGCCGTTGCCCTATCCAAACGTTGGCGCCAATGCGCAGGCCATGCCTTTCTGCGTGCTGACGAAAGTGTGCATGGTGTCGGCGTTGAACATGCAGGCCAAAATCACCATGACCTCGGGCATGGAAGCAGGCACAGCGCATCCGCAACTCAAACTGCCCGGCGCCTACACGATGGGCAACCCGACAATCATCCTGGAGAAGGCGCCCGCCGTTCACTTGCTATGTCCAACCACGGGCAACAACATGAACAACGCACTGGGATCGGCACTCGTGCCCAGTGCCGTCAACGTGCTGTTCACCTTTGCCAGGGACGAACCAGCGGCCGGCGAAAACAGCACCGACACTCCAAGGGCGCTCGACAAAGCGTTGCGCGACGGAGAGTGCACGGCGTACGCGTTGCCGGAGCATCCCCACGTATGGGTCATTCGCCCGGGCACATTCTCGATCACGAGCTCGACCAGGCTCTTCAACGCCATTCGCGCCGGCGAACAACAGGGAGTCCGTGCGCTGGCCCTGGACCTCAGGGGCCACCGTGGCGGAGACGCGCGCGCGGCCCTTCGCATCGCCGATGATTTTCTGCCCAAAGGCACCGTCATTGCCCAACAGCGCGATCGATTGGGCATTGTTGAGCACCGTGCGCGGCGCAGGGCAGCCTACGACCTGCCCTTGACGATCCTGGTAGACGGGGATACAGGTTCGGCCGCGGAACTACTCGCCGGCGCACTTCAGTTTCATGGCCGGGCGCAACTCGCTGGCATCACAACGTTCGGCAAATGGAGCGGCCAGGCACTGTGCCCGGCCGGGCCCGATAGCGCAAGCGGTTACGACACGGTGGCGCACTTCCTGTTGCCGGATGGGCGCTCGCCTGACGGTACAGGACTTATTCCTGACGTGAAGCTGCCGGAAGCGGCCGGCACAGATGCCGATGCGCTGTTGTATTCGACGATTGGGGCCATCGCAGATACCGCCGGGCGAAGAGCAATTGGGCGCGCCAGCATCCCCGGCTAGCAAGATTCCGTTCAGCGTTGATCCGCCCAGAAGCTCGGGATCATCGAACCTGAACCTCCGAGGCGCTCGTAGATTTCGAGAAAATCGCCCCTCGATATTTTCATGGCCCCGTTCGCGAGTTCTTCAACCCTGACCATGGTCATTTCGCCGGTCTCCGGGAATGCGTCGGCCACACCCGCCCGAAAGCCACTCTCATCCCACAGCCCGCTCACCGCCGGGTTCTGGTAGGCGTAAGACGCGCGCTCAATTCGCGTGTCGAGATAGGCTTCGAATTCCGATCGCGGTCCTGCGACGGCAGCCTCCGCTTCAACGCTTAACAGACCAAGTACGTAACTCGTCTTCCATGCCCAGGTGCGAAATTCCGGCGGCTTGCCGAGAGTCTCTTCCTCCCCAAGCCAGCGAACAATAAAGTCTTCGACCTGATGGATATCAACGTACCGCTCCGAGGAGATCGGCCAGCTGTTTGTGTGGATGACCGTAGCAACGTTGAGTTCGGGCCAGCCGCCAAACACGTTGGTGTGCCCGTTTGGCGCACCGCCTGGATGCCAGAATCGGAAAGGCCGACCGTTTTCGGCGCGGTCGAGCTTCCACATCAAGCCCTGATCGTATGCGCCAACGCTAAACGCCGGTTCGAGCATCGCGGCGAGCGTTTTCCGGGATGCAATCCTGGCGCCCTTGGGTGCCTCCGTCGCCATGAAGGCCATGGGCAGGCGCACAAAATCCACGACGGTCGATATGATGCCGCCAGCCGGCGCTTCATCGCCGATTTTGTGGCTGTCGCCGAAAAGAAACCTGCCAGCGCGCGTGTTGCCGTAGGAACGGCGTTGCCACAAATCCGGGCGGGTGTGAGCCGCTGACAACACGCGAGGATGTTGCGTGTTGCTCATGCCCAGCGGTGCGAAAATATTGTTCTCCAGGTACTCCTCAAGAGCCAGACCGTCAGGATTTGTGATCTCAACGAGATAACCAATGGTCGCTGTACCCCGATTGCTGTACGCCCACTTCTCGCCGACAGGGGAACCCCAGGTGGGCAGCAGGCTTCCGTGATAGGCATTGTTCAGTTCAGGCGCATTTTCATAGGCCTCGATCAGGTATTTCTCCAGCGGAACGGCTGTGTCGGGCTCGGCAGTCAAACCGCCGCCAGGATTGGTGGAAAGGCCTGATCTATGTGTGAGGAGATGACGCAAAGTTACCTCCCCGCCGCCAAGCGGATTCTCAATCTGGAAGGTCTGGAGGTACTGGTTAACCGGAGCGTCAAGCTCCAGCACTTTCTGTTCAACCAGCTGCATCGCGGCGGTCGCAATCACCGCCTTTGCCATCGAACCGGTAAAAAAGGTCGTATCCGGGTTCATTGGCACCTGGTTCTGGATGTCCTTGAAACCGAAGCCGGCCCGGTAGATTACGCGTCCATTTCTACCTACAGCGAGCGCCAGGCCGGGCGTTCCATGGGCGCGCATGACGTGCGGAATGTAATCGGTTAAGGCCCGTGCAAGTGCGGTATCACTCTCCGTCGCTGGCAGGACCAGTCCAATGACCGGCTCCGCAGCCTCTGCCGGTTCGGCAGACTCTGCGGCAGAGAGCGCAATTGGCAATCCTGCCAGGCAAAGGGCGGTACAGAGTACCTGTCGCATGGTGTTCATCGCTCGTCCTGTCCTGATTCAGCGCCAGCAGCCGTATGTTGGCCAAGGTTGCCTGTCACAACTGCAGAATACAAAACAAGCACGCGCTCGCAAGATGCCGCGAGCTGAAGCGGTACCGCAGGTGCGGTGAGGTGTTGAGAGAGATGGTGGCTATGGGTGGACTCGAACCACCGACCACGGATGAGATGACGTAATTTGGTGGCTATGGGTGGACTCGAACCACCGACCTCAGCATTATGAGTGCCGCGCTCTAACCAGCTGAGCTACATAGCCACTGCTGCGCACCCGGGCGGGTGCGTATTGGGCCGGCAATTTTCGGGTCTGCCAGCCCGTCTGTCAAGATGAAGCTAGACGTTGAAGCGAAAATGCATCACGTCGCCTTCGTTCACGACGTATTCCTTGCCCTCAAGCCGCAGCTTGCCGGCTTCCTTCGCCCCCTGCTCGCCCTTGAAGGCGATGTAGTCGTCGTAGCCGATCACCTCGGCGCGAATGAAGCCCTTTTCAAAATCCGTGTGAATCTCGGCCGCGGCCTTGGGCGCCAGCGCCCCGACGCGCGTCGTCCAGGCGCGTACCTCCTGAGGGCCGGCGGTGAAAAACGTCTGCAGCCCAAGCAGCGCATACGCCGAGTGGATCACCCGGTTCAGACCGGGCTCTTCCAGGCCCATGTCGGCGAGAAACTCCGGCACATCCTCGGCGTCGAGCTGCACAATCTCCGCCTCGATCGCGGCACACACAACGACCACTCCCGCACCTTCGGCGGCGGCAAGCTTTTCCACTGCGGAGACGTACTCGTTGCCACCGAGCCCGTCTTCATCGACGTTGGCGACGTACAGCACCGGCTTCGCGGTTAGCAGGTGCAGGTCACGAATGACGACGCGCTGCTCATCGGACAGCGTCATCGATCGCACGGGATGCCCCTCACCGAGATGGTCACGCACCACCGTGAGGATGTCGCGCAGCGCCAGGTCTTCCTTCTTGCCGGCGCGCGCCGACCGGTTGGCTTTGTCGAGGCTGCGCTCCACCGTCTCAAGATCAGCAAGCGCAAGCTCGGTGTTGATCGTCTCGATATCGGAGACCGGGTCAACGCGGCCGGCCACGTGCACCACGTCGTCGTTTTCAAAGCAACGAACCACGTGCGCAATCGCGTCGGTTTCACGAATGTTGGCCAGAAACTTGTTGCCAAGGCCCTCGCCCTTCGCCGCGCCTTCCACAAGCCCGGCGATGTCCACAAACTCGACGGTCGTAGGAATGACTTTCTGCGGGTTTACGATGCCCGCGAGCTTCTCGAGGCGCCCGTCTGGCACCGGAACGATGCCCTGGTTGGGATCAATCGTGCAGAACGGGTAGTTCTCCGCGGCGATCTCCGCTGCCGTGAGCGCGTTAAAAAGGGTGGACTTGCCCACGTTGGGCAGGCCGACGATTCCGCAGGTAATAGCCATCGGTTATCAACTACTCAAAATGATGTGAATTACTTTGCCGTGTGCAGCTTGTGCATGGCTTTTTCGAAGCCCTCGCTGACAAGCAGCGGCATGAGATCGGCCGCCTCGTCGCTCGCCCGTTCCGTGGCGTCAGCCTCTGACGCGGGCGCGCGCTTGAGCACGTAGCCGACAACTTTGCTTTTTTCGCCAGGATGGCCCACGCCAATCCGCAGCCTCGCAAAACCGGCGCCGAGCTGCGCAATTACGTCCCGCAGGCCGTTGTTGCCGCCGTGGCCACCGCCGCGCTTCAGCCGCACCGTGCCGACCGGCAAATCGATCTCGTCGTGCGCAACGAGGATCTTGTCCATCGGCACTTTGAGATAGGTCGACACCGCGCGCACCGAGGCGCCACTACGATTCATAAACGTTTGCGGCTTCAGCAGCCGCAGCTCGTGACCGTCAATGGTCACGCGCGCCACTTCACCATGAAACTTCTTGTCCGGCCGAAAGTTGCCGCCGTGACGTCGCGCGAGCTCGTCCACAAAGCGGAAGCCCGCATTGTGCCGGTCATGCTCGTGTTCCGCGCCCGGATTGCCCAGGCCCACTATCAGTTGCACAACAGCGTCCTCGCTAAGGGCAGGCTCTGGCTCGGCACTGCCCGTACCGGACAGGCGGCCAAGGAACCAGTCAACAATGCCCATTCAAACAGACCTCGTGATCGAACTGTCAAAAAGCAAAGCGCCCGGCCTCCGGTAAGGGAAAGCCGGGCGCCATGTCGGCTTGACGACAGTCGCGTTGCCGGCAGCCTACTCGGCAGGGTCTGCCGCAGGCTCAGCGCCGTCTTCGGCTTCTTCCTCACCTTCGCCGTCAACCTCTTCCTTACGCGGACGGTTAATGGCAACGACAGGCTGGTCGTGGTCAGCGCCGTAGCTGAGCTCAACCAGTTCTACGCCTTCCGGAAGCGTGAGGTCTGACAGCTTCATCATCTCGTCGATGTCGAGCTCTGCCACATCAACCTCGATGTACTCCGGCAGGTTCTTCGGCAGGCACGAGATTTCCACGTCGGTGGCGAGGTGGGAAACCACGCCGCCGCCCTCGCGAACGCCCTTGGACGTTTCTTCGTTGACAAAATGCAGCGGCACGTTGGTGCGCAGCTTTTCATCGGCAACGATGCGCTGGAAGTCGGCATGCAGCACGGCCCGCTTGGCGGGGTGACGCTGCAGGTCTTTCAGAATCGCTTCCTGCTTCTTGTCGCCCACCTTGATCGTCAGGATGTGCGAGTAGAAAGCCTCGTTCTCGAGCTGGTGCATCAGCTCGGTGTGGTCCAGCGAAATGGCTCGGGGTTCACCCTTGCCACCGTAAAGCACGGCAGGAACCTTGCCGGTCCGACGCAGGCGGCGGCTCGCACCTTTCCCCTTGTCTTCCCGAAGCTCGCCGTGGAGTTCGAATGTCGTACCCATTGTTGTGTTACTCCTACAAAATGCGCCCGGCCATCCGGGCGTCAACCAAACGCATGACGGCCCGCGACCAGGCCCGCCATGCAACCAAAATTTTTAAAGAAACGCTCAGTCGACCGATTGGCCGACCCCAAATCTCAATCTACATACAGCGAACTGACAGACTCCTGCGTGGCGATACGCCGCATGGTCTCCGCCAGCAGCTCCGCTACGCTCAGCTGACGAATGCGGCTCGACACCTGGGCTGCCTCTGACAGCGGGATAGTGTCGGTGACCACCAGCTCGTCGAGCACCGACTCGTTGATGCGGTCAACCGCAGGGCCAGACAGCACCGGGTGGGTAATGTAGGCCACCACGCGCTCGGCACCTTCGTCCTTCAGCGCGCGCGCCGCCGAGCACAGGGTGCCAGCGGTATCGACGAGGTCGTCGATCATCACGCAGGTCTTGCCCTTCACCGAACCGATGATGTTCATCACCTTCGACTCGTTGGCTCGCGGCCGGCGTTTGTCGATGATGGCGAGATCAGCATCGTCGAGGCGCTTGGCGAGCGCCCGTGCGCGCACCACGCCGCCGACGTCCGGCGATACGACCACCATGTCGTCGTACTTCTGTTTCCACGCGTCGCCCAGCAGCACCGGCGATGCGTACACATTGTCTACCGGGATTTCAAAAAATCCCTGGATCTGGTCGGCGTGCAGGTCGACCGTCAGCACGCGATCGACGCCAGCGCCAGCCACCATGTTGGCCACCAGCTTTGCCGAGATGGCAACGCGGGTGGCGCGCGGCCGCCGATCCTGCCGAGCGTAGCCGAAATATGGCATCACCGCCGTGATGCGGGCCGCGGAGGCGCGCCGGCAGGCGTCTACCATTACCAGCAGCTCCATCAAATTGTCGTTCACTGGCGGGCAGGTGGACTGCACCAGGAACACGTCACGGCCGCGGATGTTATCCATCAGCTCGGCCATCACTTCGCCGTCGCTGAAACGGCCGACATTGGCACGTCCGAGCGGCAGCTTCAGGTGCCGGGCAATGGCTCGCGCAAGCGGCGCGTTGGCGTTGCCCGTGAACACCATCATCCGGGTGTCTTCGTGCTCAACATTGCGGGTGGCTCGGGCAGCGCTCATCCGCCGCGCCTGGTTGCGCCTGTCTGCCTTGTACGCCATGGTCACCGCACCTGTCGTTTGAAGATCAGAGAAGTGGCTGGGGTGGCAGGATTCGAACCTGCGATACACGGGATCAAAACCCGCTGCCTTACCAGACTTGGCTACACCCCAAATCCCCGCTGCCGGCCCCGCTCCACGCGGGCCCCAGCGTTGTCAGCCGGCTATTGTGAGTGCGCGCCGGTGGGGTGTCAATCGCCGTGCGGGGTGCGAGGCGGCTACAAACCAGAGAGGGCCATGGAGTCGTCGAAAAACGACCAGCGGTCAACGACCAGGCGAATGCGGATTTCACCATTTTCCATAACGAGCTTCCGTGGGAGCTGGTGCTCGCCGGCTTCACGGTAACTTTCGTAGGCCACGGTCCAGCCGTGCTGCTGCAGAGAGGCCAACCGCCCGGAGCCGTCCAGCTGCTCGGCCGCCTCTTCGCCGTCGGTTGACGGGACGCCCAGTACCCAGTGCTGCATGCTGTAAAGCGGCACATGCCAGCCGAAGCGGCTCTCAAGGTCCGCGACGGGGTCGGTCAGGTAGAACTCATCGCCATTGCTGGTCTTCACCCGCAGCTGCTGCTCGTCACCGCTGATGCGCATGCCGCCGATGCCCAGAGGCCCACGAAAGCGAAAGTCCATGTCGCCAAACATCTGGCGCCACGTCAACGTGCCACTCAGTGCATCCGACGGCGTTGAGAGCGAAATGCGGCCGCGCAGCTCCCATTCTTCCAGGGCTTGCAGCGTCTGTCGGCGTTCGTCCCACTCGGCGTCGGTTGTTGTGGTCATGGGTTCCCGGGTTGTTGCGCAGGCGGCCAGCGCGGCGACACAGACGGCAACGAGCGTGACGCGTTGCGCCGACTGGAGCAAGGTTGGCCGGCTCGGCTCGGGCGACATCATACCGCGTGTGATGAAAGGAGTTGCGCCTCGGTGCGAAGCGGGCCCGGTGGACGGGACACTAGAGGCCCAGTCGCTCCATGACGGCGGTCACGATCGCGTTTTCGGGGTCGGCCTCGAGCACGCCGTTAAAGACGTCGCGCGCCTCGTCCACCCTGCCGAGCGTCCAGAGCACCTCGCCGATGTGGGCGGCAATTTCGGCGTCCTGCACCAGGTTGTAGGCGCGCCAGAGATAGTCCAGCGAATCGTCCAGCCGGCCCCGACGAAACTGCACCCAGCCCATGCTGTCGATGATGGCCGGATTGTTGGGGTCCAGCTCCAGCGCGCGCTTGATCAGCTTGTAGGCTTCGCGGGTCTGGTCCGTCCGGTCGGCAAGCGTGTAGCCGAGGGCGTTGAGCGCTACGGCGTCGTCCGGCTTGTTTGCCACCACGACGCGCAGGTCTTCAATGGCCTCATCGACATGATCCAGGCCTTCCAGCATGAAGGCGCGGGCGTAACGCAGGGAGTCACTGTCCGGGTAGTCCTGCAGTGCTTCGCCGTAGAGAGCCAGGGCGCGTCCGGGATCGCCGGCCTCGTTCAGCAGCTCGCCCTGCACCACGATCATGTCCACCTCGTAGGCCGGATACTGCTCGGAGAATAAATCCAGGTGATCCAGCGCCCGCTCGACGCCGCCAAGCTGCATGATGATGCGCGCGGCGCGCACCTGCGCTGCGATGACGTTGTCGCCGTTGACCACCTTGGTGAACAGGTTCACGGCGCGTGGGTAGTCCCGACGCTCTTCGGCGATCGCCGCGAGGTAGTAGACGGCCTCGTAGCTGCGCTGACCCAGTTCAATCAGGTGGGTGAAGTGCCTTTCCGAGGCATCCAGGTCGTTGGCGCGGAACGCCATGATCGCGGCGTTGCGCAACGTGCGTACGTCGTCGGGCTGCTCGATGAGCAAGGCCTCGAGGTAGTCGCGTGCCTCGTCGTCACGACCGACCGCGGCAAGCAGCACAGCATATTCAAGGCGGGTAGCCGGGCTGCTGTCGGCCTGGACGCGATTACCGAGTGAGGTCAGCGCCGCCTCCGGCTCGCCGTTGGCAATGAGCACGCGGGCATAGAGAAGCGCGGCCTTTTCCCACTCCGGCCTGCCCTCGACGGCGCGCCCGACCTGCTCCTTCGCCAGGCCTACCTCACCGGCACGCAGCGCCAGCAGGCCGACGGCGTAGTTGGCCTCCGGCAGATTTTTGTCGCCACGGGCCAGGCGCTGCATGCTCTGCAGGGCGGCCGTCGGCACCGGTTCTTCGAGGAGCATCGCCGCCAGGGTGACGTAGCCGTCGGCCCGGCTGTCGGCGACCCGGTCCAGAATCCATTCCAGGTCGCGGGTCGCTGCATTGATCGAACCACGGCGAAGATTGACGGTCGCGAGATAGCGGTGCGCCTGGGGATTTTCGGGGTCGAGGTCGGTCCAGCGCCGCGCGCTCGCCAAAGCGTCGTCCAGCTCGCCGGCGTCAACCGCGAGAGCCACGGCTCGCGCGGCCACTTCCGGATCTTCACTCAGGTCTGCTGCTTTGCGGTAAGAGTGCGCGGCGGTCTGGTATTCCTCGCGCTGGACCGCGAGTTCGGCCAGCATGATGTGATAGCCCGCTTCCCCACCCGGTGTTTTGAACGATTTTTGCCCGGAAACCACCGGCTCGCTCGTTGCGCAGCCCTGCAGGAGCGCGATACCAAGGCCTACGGACAGGAGTCCGAGCGTGTGCGCAACGCGTTGAATCGCTTGAATCATGTAACCAGAGCCTTGGAGAATTTGCCTACTATACCCGAACGTACCCAGTCATTGACCGGCAAAGCCCGAAAAGATTCGTAGAAATTTTGCGGAACCTCTGATTAATTATTTCACGGCTGCGTCGCATCCCCAGTTGTTTCGGGACAAGGCACGCCTTGCCGGCAATGGCCTTGCTCCTTGCCAAAAGGGGTAACGCAGTAGCGGGACAACTGGGGAGCAACCCATTGAGGAGTAAACATCTTTTCCCGGGCCGAGGCGGATTTCCCGAATCCTCAAGTTGCGCTGGCTCGACAGACCTTGGGGTATGTTGTCGCCACCTCGCCTTGCTCTTCGAAAAATCCGCCTTCGGCGCAGCCGTGAAATAATCAATCAGAGGTTCCTAAGGCCTTGTTATTAAGGGTGGCATACCGGACAATTCAGTAGCCTTTACGTCACTATTTGTTAACACATGCCCCTGTTCGTTCTCGGCATCAACCACCAGACCGCACCGGTTGAAATCCGTGAGCGCGTGGCCTTCGCGCCCAGGGACATTATTCCGGCGCTTGAAGCACTTACCGGTCTCGAAGGGGTGGACGAAGCGCTGATTGTCTCCACCTGCAACCGCACGGAAATCTACTGCGCGGGCAATGACCATGGCCAGGCCATCGGCTGGCTGCACGATCGTCTTGAACTCAATGAGCGGGACCACAACTTCACCTATCTCAAGCAGCAGAACGATTCGGTGCAGCACTGCTTCGCCGTCGCCGCCGGGCTCGACTCCATGATCCTGGGCGAACCGCAGATTCTCGGGCAGATGAAAGACGCCTACCGCGCGGCCCATGCCGGCAGCTTCACCGGCCCGCAGCTAAACAGGCTGTTCCAACAGGTGTTCCGGGTTGCCAAGCGCATCCGCACGGAAACTGCCATTGGCCGAAGCGCGGTATCGGCCGCGTCCGCCGCGGTCGCGCTTGCGCGGCAGATTTTCGCCGGCTTCGAGCGCCACACGGCGCTGCTCATCGGCGCCGGCGAGATCATCGACCTTACGGCCAAGCACCTGAAGACTCAGAACCTCGGCCGCATGATCATCGCCAACCGCAGCCTGCACCGGGCTCGCCGTATCGCGGTCGAACACAAGGGCTTCGCCATCGGCCTCGACGAAGTCGACACCCACCTGCCCGAAGCAGACCTTGTAATCAGCTGCACCGCGAGCCCCAATCACGTGGTGACGAGCGCGGCTGTGAAAACCGCGCTGGACAAGCGCCGGCGCAAGCCGATGTTTATCGTCGATCTCGCGGTACCGCGCGACGTGGAGCCGGCGACGGCCGAGTTCGAGGACGTGTACCTGTACACCGTCGACGACCTGCGCAACGCCATCGAAGCCAATATCGACGCCCGCAAGGAGGCGGCTCTCGAAGCACACAACATCATCCACGATGAGGTTGCCTCGTTTGAGAGCACGCTCAGCACGCTTGGCGCAGTGCCGGTCATCCGGGGCATTCGCGATGCCGCGGCGCGCATTCGGGACGAGACGGTCGACCAGGCCCGGCGCATGCTGGACAATGGCCGGCCGGCGGAGGAAGTTCTCGAATTCCTTGGCAGCACCCTGACCAACCGGCTGCTGCACCGGCCAAGCTCGCAGCTGCGCCAGGCCGGTGAGGACGGCGACGCACACCTCATGGAAGCTGCCACCCGCCTGTTCGGCGACGACACCTCGAGAAAGTAAGCCGTGAAGGATTCCCTTAAAGCCAAGCTCGAGGGGCTGGCAGAGCGTTTCGATGAGGTCGGCGCCCTGCTTGCAGACCCGGACGTCATTGGTAACCAGAACCAGTTCCGAGACCTGTCGCGGGAATACGCCCGGCTTGATCCGATGGTGAAGGACTACCGCTCCTACCAGGAGGCGGCCGACAATCTCGAAGAAGCGAACGAGATGATCCGCGATCCTGATCCAGCGATGAAAAGCCTGGGCCAGGAAGAAGCGGACGCGGCCACCCAGCGGATGACCGACCTCGAAGGGGTTTTGCAAAAGCACCTCGTGCCGCGCGATCCCAACGACGACAGCAACATTTTTCTCGAAGTACGCGCCGGCACCGGCGGCGACGAGGCAGCGATCTTCGCTGGCGACTTGTTCCGCATGTACCAGCGCTACGCAGAGAACAACGGCTTCAAGGTTGAAGTGATCAGCGAAAGCCACGGCGAGCACGGCGGCTACAAGGAAGTCATCGCTCGCATCGAGGGCACGGGCGCCTATTCCCGGCTCAAGTTCGAGTCGGGCGCGCACCGCGTGCAGCGCGTACCGGAAACCGAATCGCAGGGCCGCATCCACACCTCGGCCTGCACGGTGGCCGTGCTGCCCGAGGTGGCAGAGGTCGAAGCGATCACAGTCAACCCGGCCGACCTTCGCATTGACACCTATCGCGCGTCGGGCGCCGGCGGCCAGCACGTTAACAAGACGGACTCAGCAGTGCGCATCACGCACCTGCCGACGGGCGTTGTGGTGGAGTGCCAGGACGAGCGCTCGCAGCACAAGAACAGGGCCCGCGCCATGGGGCTGCTGCAGGCCCGCCTGCTGGATGCCGAACTGGCGAAGCAGCAGGCTGACCAGGCGCAGTCGCGCCGCCTGCAGGTCGGCACCGGTGACCGGTCAGAGCGCATCCGCACCTACAACTACCCGCAGGGCCGTGTGACCGACCACCGCATCAACCTTACGCTTTACAAGCTCAACGAAATCGTCGCCGGCGATCTCGGCCAGGTGATCGAACCGCTCACGCAGGAGCACCAGGCCGACCTGCTCGCAGAGCTTGGCGCCGAGGCGTGAGCGGCACGTATAATAGCGTTCTGGACAGCATCGGCAGTACGCCGCTGATCCGGCTGCGCGCAGTCTCCGAAGCCACCGGCTGCGACATCTACGGCAAAGCCGAGTACGCAAACCCGGGCGGCTCGGTGAAAGACCGCGCCGCGCTCGGCATCATTCGCGACGCCGAGCGCACTGGCGCCATCCAGCCCGGCGCCACTATTGTCGAGGGCACCGCCGGGAACACGGGCATTGGCCTTGCCGTTGTCGGCAATGCGCTCGGCTACCGGACCACCATCGTGATGCCCAACAACCAGTCGCGCGAAAAGGTGGACACGCTGCGCGCGCTCGGCGCGGAGGTCATCGAGATTCCGCCGGCGCCGTACAAGAACCCGGCGCACTTTGTGCACACCTCGCGACGCCTCGCCGAGTCGATGAACGGCGGTTCCCCGGGCGCCGCGCTCTGGGCCAACCAGTTCGACAACATCGCCAACCGCGACATTCACGCCGCGACCACTGGCCCGGAAATCTGGGAGCAGACCGGTGGCGCAGTCGACGGCTTTATTTGTGCCGCGGGCACGGGCGGCACGCTCGCCGGCGTCGGCAGTTTCCTGAAGTCAAAGAAGGCATCTGTGCGCATTGGCCTCGCCGACCCTGCGGGCTCAGGCCTGTACAACTTCTTCACGCATGGTGAATTCAAGAGCGAGGGCAACTCAATCGCCGAGGGCATTGGCAACAGCCGGGTGACAGCCAACCTCGACGGCGCATCCATTGACGACTTTTTCCAGATTCAGGACAGCGAAGCGGTGCCGCACGTGTTTGACCTGAACCGGCAGGAAGGCATCTGCCTCGGCGGTTCCAGCGGCGTTAACGTCGCCGGTGCGGTGCACCTGGCAAAGAGCCTGGGCCCCGGGCACACGATCGTCACGGTGTTGTGCGACTCGGGCTTTCGCTACCTCAACCGCGTCTACAACCCGGAGTGGCTGCGCGAGAAGGGCATCGACGTGCCGGAGTGGCTCGCCCGATAACGGTATACCTCGAGTGATACCCGAGGCATGCCTTTTTTTTAAATCCGTTGGCGCGCCCTGATCAACCGAACTGCCTACGGCAGTGTGGGCTGCAGTCCTGCGGCGAACGCTTCGAACGGGGCTGACCCGCCCACAACGTTCACGATTGCGTATAACGCTGTTACCGCGAGCAAGAGCAGGATAAACACCGGGTGGAATCGTCCGGTGACCAAGCGGTCCCCAAGCATGACGATGCCGATGATGGCCAGGTGTACCCCGATGCGGAGCACCTCAAGCTCAGTTCGATGTTGCTCCAAAAAGGGTAGAAGATTGTCGGGCCCGCCAATTGCCGGAACGATGAAAAAGGGGAGAACCCGGCCGAGGACTGGTTCGAACACCACCAGGATGGAGCCCAGCATGAACCGCCGGTGCCAGGCTGTATTGCCACGGGTTGCGATCCCTGCGGCAACGATGATTGCGAAATTCACCATGTTCACAAGGCCCAGCATGAGGAAATAGCCCGGCTCAAAGATCGGAGGCAAACGACCGAGCATGATGGTCTTAAAGGCCACCGCAATGCCGGTCACCACGATAAACACAGCCAGCCCTGCCCCCAGCCAGCCCAGGCGTCGATGGAGGTCGAGCTTTCCACCGCTGCCCAGGATACTCTGGGTGGCGAGCAAAAGTAGCCAGGCTGCCATGGACACCGCATGGAAATGCGTTACGAGCGGATAGGCCGCGAAATCAAATCCCTGAAGCGCGCTGAACGCGCCGAAGCCAACCATGGCAATCGAAACGAGAATGAGCACCGTACGGTTCAGGTAGGCATTCCCCGGAACTGGGCCCGGGTGGGTCGCGTCATTCATTGGCCTGTCCCCTACGGCAGAAATCAAACAGGACGCAGTCTATCAGCCCTTTCTCCGTGTGCGGATACCTTCTGGCTGTTGCTATCCAGGGCACGTGCGCCCCAGACCAGCACGCCGCGCTCCATGAATCCGTGCCTACCCGGCCTGCAGGCGTTCTGCGAGAAATTCGGTAGCGGCAGCCCAGGACCGCCTGTCGGCATCAGCATCGTAAACGGCGCCGAAGTCCGGATCGTTCGCATTCGGATTGGTGAAGGCATGCAGCGTGTTGCCGTAGGCATGTAGCTGCCAGTCAGCCTTTGCAGCACTCATTTCCGTTGCGAGCGCCAGCACCTGCTCCGGGGGTACCAGCGGATCGTCCCAGCCATGCAGGGCCAGCACGCTGCTCGTAATGCTTGCGTCCGCGAGTACCGGCGGCGGCAGAAACAGGCCGTGGATACTCACGACGCCGGCCACGTCGGCTCCGCTCCTGGCGAGGTCGAGCACGCACAGGCCTCCGAAGCAAAAGCCGATGGCGGCGGTGCGCGCTGAATTGACGCCTTCCATTTTCTTGAGTTCAATCAGCGCGAGCTGCATGCGTTCAGCAATTCGCGGACGGTCGTCCAGCATGGGCTGCATGAGGACCGCGTTCTCTTCAGGCGAGCTTCCCCGAATGCCCTTTCCATAGAGGTCGACAGCAAACGCCACGTAACCCATTTCCGCGAGCATGATGGCCCGGCGCTGCTCCTCCGCACCGCAGCCGCCCCACGCGTGCGCGACCAGAACGCCGCCGCGCACTGCCTCTGACCCGGCGGGCCGCGCTACCACTCCTTCGAAAGTGGTTGCGCCGTCCGAATACTCAAAAGTTGTACTCGTAACGTTCATTTAGATCTTCCGAATGTTTCAGGCTGCCGCTGGGTTAATCGCGGCTGAAGCCGCTCCCACAGGCAACCGCCACTACGAGAGTGCTTGCCGGATGTCGGCAATCAGATCGTCGACATCTTCGATGCCCACGGAGAGCCGGACGAGGTCGTCGGTGATGCCGAGCCGCGCGCGAATGTCTTCGTCGACCGAGGCGTGGGTCATGATGGCCGGGTGATTGGCGAGGCTCTCGACACCGCCCAGACTCTCCGCCAGCGAAAACACTTCCAGCCGCTCCATGAAGCGACGGGCGGCGTCAGGGCCACCCTTGA
>JBCAXP010000015.1:0-24478 GCA_038533995.1 Pseudomonadota bacterium | reverse complement strand
CACGACGCTGCCCTCGGACAGCAGCGTGACAGAGCCGCCCGACGAAAGACGCTCGCCGACGCCGCGCTCAATCGCCGCCAGCGCGCCATCGATGTTTGCCAGCGGTGTTCCAACGCGGGCGTCGATGCGTACTGACTCGCCGCGCAGCGGTCCGTCGCGCTGCAGGGGGGCATCTGCCAGTTCGTTGCCGCGCAGCTCCAGTTCGACGATGTTGCGCTCCATGGGCAGTACGGTGCTTGCCACACCGGACACATCAATCGTGGCGCCGTCCTGCATAAAGATCTGGCTGTTGTTCTGCTCGACAAAGCCGCTACCTGCGACCGCCGGATCCGCTGTTGCGGTTACAGAGACATTGCCACCCGCCGCTGCCACCAGGGCATCGGTCTCGAGCGTCACCTGGCGGCCGACCAGTTCTATGTTCGACAGGGCCTGCGCCTGTTCGTCAACAGCCAGCGTGGGGTCATCCAGCTCGGGCACGACCTCGGTAATGCTGTTCTCGCCGAGCGTCAGGGTGCCGCCATTGCGCGATTGCAGCAGCGGTCGTTCGCCCTGCAGCAAAACCTCGGCGGTGTCGCGCGCCAGCAGGCGGATGGAACCATTGGAGCGAACGCTTGTGGTAGCGGACACCAGCCCTTGCTGGTTGACAGTCAGCCCTGCGAGCGTGATGTTCCCGCGGGGTGCAACAATGTCGCCAATGTTGGTCACTGTGCCGCCGGTGTCCACCTCCACCAACAGTCCGCGCAGGCCGGAATCGTTGGACACCTGCAGGAACACGCGATCGGTGCTGGCCGCCAGAAGCGCCTGGCCGTCCGGCGTGTCGATTCGCCCTTCATTGATGATCTCGGGGGCGAGCACCACGATGCGACCGCCGCCTGCTGCTACCAGTTCGGCGCCCGCTTCGATATGAATGCTCGACTCGGGGTTCGTGCCCTCGAACACGGCGCGACCCTCCTGATCGATGGCGCGTACCACGCCAACGCCATTGAAAAGCTCGTCGTCCAGTTCCAGCGTCGAGGCAATCATCGATTGCACATTGACGCGGGCGCCCTCGCCAAACACCAACCCGTTGGGATTGATCAGGTAAACCTGGCCGTTCGCGGAAACGGCACCGAGAATGGCGCTGGGATCCTGCTGGAAGATGCGATTGAGCGCCACCGAGGTCGCCGACGGTTGCTGGAACACAACCTCGCCGTTTGCACCCACGTTGAAACTTGCCCAGTTGAGAATAGCGCGGTCGCTCGCCTGGTTTACCGTCAGGCGGTTCCCGGAAATAGTGGCTGCCGCCTCGCCACTGGTCACCCACACTGCGGGACCATTGGCGCCACAGTTACCGCCAACGCACGGCACCGGCAGTTCGGCAGCCGACGCCCGGACCGCGGCCAGGCCCGCGCCCAGCGCAATCAGCACGGCCGCGCGCAAACGGGTCATGCCAGAACCGGCAACGCAGCTGCTTTCAATCGGCGAGGCCAACTACTGAACCTCGTACAGGAGGTTGAAGAGAAAGCGATGTTCGTCGCCCTGGGTTCGGGCGGCGTCGTGAAGCGGCCAGGCCCACTCCAGCGTACCGCTCAGGCCCAGAGACGTGGCAAAGCTGAAGCCCAGTCCCATGCTGGCAAGCTCAAAACGCGACTGCTCGGCGGGCAGCGGTTCGCGAAGCGCAAGCCCCGCCCAATCCGCAAAGGCATAGCCACGCCAGCCGCTGGTCGGCGTACCCGCGCCCGTGTACTGAAGCTCGAGGTTGGCGATGGCGCCGATATCGGCCAGTTGTTCGGCCTCGAAGTAGCCTCGCACGGACGCAAAACCGCCAGCGTTCATCTGCTCGTTCGCAATGAGTGGGCCGTCACTGAGCTGACCGCGCAGACGGGTGGACAACGTCCACCGCTCACTGAGCGGCAAGGTATGGCGCGCACCTCCGTTCAACAAAAGAAAATTCGGCGAGCCCTTGAACCGCTTGTCTTCGAACTCCTTGCGTTCATTGAACAGGCCGCGAATGCCCAGGGCGGCGCCGAGATCAAAGCCCAGCTGACCGCCTGCAAACGCCAGCGAAGAGCTGTAGGCGGCGTTGAAAATCATGTAGGCGATGTCAGTATCCAGACTGTCGTCTTCGCTGACGGTGATGGCGTCGCTGAAATCCTTGTAGTCGAAACCGACCGTCAACGAGGACGGGCCGAGTATGTCGCCTGCCTTCAGCGGCGTCACACTGCGAAACCCGACGATATTGCCCTTGCCCAGCACGCCGAACTCGCCAGCGGCAACAAAGTCGCTGTCGGAGCGCACCGCGTAAAACGCGTACAGGTTGTCGGAGTTCTGCGGGCGCAGCAGGTAGGTGGCGCCCAGCACGGAGATCTGGTCGAAGTCTTCGGGCGCAGTCTGATACTGCAAACCCAGACTGTGGTCGCGCTGCCACAGGTTGTTGTACTGAACGACGCCGTTCAGCCGTAGCGGCTCGGTGTCGATGGAGTGCCGGTCGTTAAACGACAGGCTTGCCGTCACGGGCAGCTGGTCGGCTACTTTGAGCTCAAGGTCGACAGTGCCGGGGGCCCGGCCTGCCTTGATGACGGGCACGATGCTGCGCGTCGGCGCGCGTTGCGCCATGGTTGACAGCTCCTCCTGGAGCTGCGGCCCGTTCAGCACTTTGCCGGATTGTGCTGACGGCAGTTGTTCGAGAATCCTGGAGTTGGCGTAGTAGCGGGCGCCGGTGACGCGAACGCGTCCGAGTTTGCCTTCGGTGACGCGCAGCCTGACAATACCGTTGTTGACGTCCTGCTCAGGAATGTCCACGAGCACCGTCGGGTAGCCGGCGTTCCGGTATGCCTCTTCCAGTGCAGAGCGCGCCTTGTCAACGTCATCAATGCTGCGTGCCTCGCCCAGGTACGGGTATACGGCTCTCTCAACCGCGCGGGCGCCGAGCTGCTCGTTGCCCTGCACACGGTATTCCCAGATATCAAAGCGCGGATCGGTTTCCGCAGCAGCGGACGCGATGCGGGAGATGCCGCTGGCAGCAAGCAACACAAGTGCTGCCATCCATGCGCTGCGTTTCATACTCTGCATCCCCAATTTGCGCCCTATGAAAACCGAAAAACCAGCCCCCCTCGCGGGGGGCTGGCACACGCGTCCTGCGTTACTTCCTATCTAGTCCGTAATTCGATTTCACCGCTTCAGCAGCTGCTCGATACGCGAAGGCGAGCTTTCGCTGTCGAGCAGGTACGGACCCGTGCAGTTGTTCGGCGTACCGCCCGGCGAGCGGGTGTACGGCGTGCAGGGGTTGCCGATGTCGAAGGTGGTGTCGGTTGAGCAACCGTTCTCGGCCAGCGCCAGTGCGCCGCCCTGACCCCAGTCGTGCACGAAGTCAGCGTTGGTGTTGGCGCTGGCGACGGCGGCCGGGTTGGCAGCGTCACGCACGATCTGGTCGAGGATAGCGACGATATCGTCACGGTTGCCGTCGTCGACGAACGGGAATTTCCACTGAACCGTGGAGACGACCCAATCCTGGTACAGACCCTTGGCGGCGTTGTTGATGGTCGGCAGAACACCGTCGATGCGAATGTGACGGTAGTCAAAGGCCTCATCACCGTTCTTCTCGGTGCTCTGGACGCCAATGGCCATGCCAGGCTGGAAGGTGGTGGAACCGCCGACGTTGTCGACCGTGCCGCCGTCTTCCACGGCCTGCATGCAAAGTTCCACATCACCCGAACCGGAGTTCTCGACCACAACCGGGCCGGTGAAGGGGTTGCCAGGTGCGCCCGCTGGGCCGAGGGCGCCAGCGATGCAGCCCGAGCCCAGCAGCACGAGCTGCGACTGCGTCTGCGTACCCGAAGTCGGGACGCGGCGGCAGACGTTTACCGTGTTGCTCACCAGGCCCTGCGCGTAGGTGTTGAGGCCCTGGCCGTTGAACGTCAGACGATCCCAGGTAGGCACGTTGCCGACCAGAATGGAACGAATCTGGCTCGTTGACAGGCTGGGCACGTCTGCGGCGGCGTCGGAACCGACATTGAGGCCCTGTGCGCTTTGCAGGGCATCACGCAGACGCAGGTTGGCGAGAATGCCGAACACCAGGCCAAACGACGAGTTCGTCACGTCGCAGTTGGAGCTTTGCAGGCCGTCAGTGAATTCGCCCGGACCGACGTCAGACACACCGGCGTCCGGGTGCACTTGAACGAGCTGGTCCGGCGGGCACAGATAGGCACCGGTGCCGTTGTCAAACACGCAGTCGGTGTCGATCTGCAGGAAGTCGATCGGGTCCTCGTTGCCCGCACCGCCGGTGAGCTTGTCACACACCGGGCGCACACCGAGGGCAGAGCCACCGGCCGAACGCTTGTGAATCAGCACGTCAGGCTGAGCGACGTCCAGACCGCCGGTGATCTGCGTTTCGTCGATCGTGCAGAAAAAGGCGCGCTGGGCGCGGCCGGGGTTTGATGAATCATCGAAGTAGGTGTCCAGCGTGCCATCGACGCACAGCTCTGTGAGCAGTTCGCCAATGAAGCCGTCAGACGCCGAAGCACCCGAGATCCAGATTTCGTAGTCCGGCGTCGCCGTCGGCGGCAACGCGTGCGCCGTCGCAGCCAACAGCAGCGTGCACGGCAGGGACCAAAGGGCTAGTTTGCGCTTCATGATGTTTATCTCCTTAAACAGGTCTTCTTGGTCGTAGTTTTACTTGTAGCGATTTTCAAATGCCGAGTGGTTGGCTTACGCACTGTTGCGCCGGCCGAAACCGACAAACCCGAGCAGTGCGGAACCGAACAGCAACAGGGCGGGCGGCACAGGAATAACAGCAGTGCTGTAAGACAGGTCGCCGTTCAGCGCGAGCGTCCAGCTACTTGCAAACTGGTTGACGCCCAGCGTGCCGCCGGTGTCGTTGCTGATCACGAGCGAGTAGAACGCCAGTGAGTCACCGATGCCTGCACCCGTGTTGAAGCTGGCAATGGAACCCAGCGTCTCGTTGAACGTGGCCGGGTTGCCGTAGTAGCCGGAGCTGTCAGAGTCTGTGATGACGCTCGACACGTTTTCGGCGAAATCCAGCGTGCCAGCACCCTCGTTGACGGCGATGGTGTAGCCGAGGATGTTCTGCGAGATGCTGTTCAGCGCAGCGAACTCATTAACCGGAATGTCGACATTCGAGCTGTTGCTGGTTGTCCAGACACCGAGCACGAGTTCGTCAGTCAGGTCGTTGTTAACACCGACAACCGAGTACCGCAGGTTGGCTGCATCACTGCCTGCAAACGTCTGCGCGAACAGCGCGTCAGCGGAGAAGTTGAGATTTGCCGTCGAGAAATCGGTCGCCAGCACGTCCACCCCCAGATCGCGGGTGTAGGAGATCTGGTTTACCGGGTCCCACACAGCGAGAAACAGTTCGCCTGCGGGTTGCCCGAGATTGAAGTTACCTGCACTGATGGCAGCGCCGGCACTTGAACCCAACAGCAGTCCGGCCGTTGCAAAGGCCGTCGTTGCATACCCCTTGATTTTCATTTTTCCCCCTTTTTCGATTGCGAAGCGTTGTCGGCCCCGCGTTTTGTAACGACACCATCGGTGGCTCTTCAATTGGCCGCCTCATGACCAGGCTTCCGTGCCGGGTGCCGCGAAATTCGGGAGGGAGTATCAGGCCTTCCAATTAATTTTTTGTGACATAACGGCTTGACTTTGCCGATGTCGAAAAAAATTAAAACTCGAGTGCGAGCTGTTTTGGATGCAGGTTGGAATGAAGTGGGTGCTAGCGTTTGATTGCAGTAACCTTTAATGCGTAATCGAAACGTATTACACATGCAGTACACGACAGAGAACGACGCACGAAAAGAATGTCCGGGAGAACTGCTAGTGTGCAGAGTTTGCGTTGAGACGGCGGCGTGCGCTGACTACGAATGCAGCTTCAGGTGACAGACTGATGGCCTCGGCAAACGCGACTCGAGCGTTCTCTGGCTGACCGAGCTGTTCGAGGATGAGCCCTCTGCGATAGGTGACAAGACCGTTACTACCGAACCGGTTTTCGAAAAGGCCGATGGCCGCAAGCGCATCGCTCTGTTCACCGTTACGCGCGAGCACGGCGGCATAGGTGTCGAGATACTGCGGGTTCGAGGTGTGCTGAAGCTCGTCAACCATGATTCGAGCCCGCTCCACACTGTTTGTGTACGGCTCGTGAGTGATCAGCATCATGGCAAGGTTATTAATGGTGAGTGACGACCCGGGATTTTCGCGCAGGTACCGCTCCGCTTCTGCCACCGCGTCGGTTGCGCGCTCCTGCCGAAGGCGCAACAGTGTCAGGTCAACACTGAGCAACTCGGCCTGGTCGGTTGGCACAACGTCAATGCCGCTGCGTAGTGCCTTTGCCGCTCCGTCCTCGTCGTCTTGCCTCAGACGGGACGCGGCAAGGCCCCTGTAGGCATCAACGAGCTGCGGATCCCAGCGCGCAGCGTGCGAGAACTGCTGCGCCGCGGCTTCGTAGTCGCCGCTGGCCAGGGACAGTTGGCCTCGAAGGTTCAGCGCGCCAGCGTGATCCGGGAACTGCGACACTGTCTCGTCGACACGCCGCGCCGCCTCGCTTGCCCGCCCAGAATCGCTGAGCAACCGCACCAGGGCGGTCAGCGGTTCGATCGACTGCGGATCTATCGACAGCGCTTTTTTCAGCGCCGCCTCTGCCGCAGCATTGTCTTCCCCGGCGAGCGCTGCCAGGCCTGACAGGTAGTATCCCAATGACCGATCGGGGTGAGCCTGCTCGACACGACGCGCAAGGGCGGCCGCTGCTCGCCAGTTCCGTCCGCGAGACTCGATATCGAACGCAAGAGCCAGGGCGTCGGTGTGCTCGGGCTGTGCGGCCAGCACCGCATCGATGCCGGTACGAGCTGTTGCCAGGTCGCCCCGTTCCATTTGCAGTCGAGCCAGAGCAAGGTGCGCGCGCGTAAACGCCGGCGCTTCCTCAATGGTCAGGCGAAGCTGCGCCTCGGCCAGCGACCATTCACCGGTCGCTATGTACAGCCTCGCAAGGTCGAAACGGAGCGCCGGGTTGGCGCGGTCGGCACTCAATGCTGCGCGCAGATCCTGGATGGCCGCCTCGGCGTCACCATCCTCAACTGCCATTCGCGCCCGCAAGATGAGCGCCTCAACGCTGGTACTGTGTTCCGCCAAAACGCGATTAAGTGCGCCGAGGGCGGCCTGCCGATCACCCCGTTGCAGCTCGAGCCTTGCCAGGCCCACACCGGCGGCCGTGAAAATGCCAAGTGAAGGGGGCGTTTCCAGCATGTTGTGGTACTCGCTGCGCGCCATATCCTCCAGGCCGATGCCGGCCATCAGGTCGGCGCGTACCACACGAAGGTCGTGCTGTGTTTCATCGGCGGACAAGAACCCGTTCACCGTGTCCAGCGCTGCCTGCCGGCGGCCATCCGAAGCCAGGTATTGGACAAGCGCCAGCCGGCCGGCAATTGTCGGCTGCTCGGCCTCGAGCGGCTCTCGCAGCGTCGCCTCGCCCGCGGCGGGATCGCCCGAAAGCCGAAGCAGGCGTGCCGCGTCGGAACGCAGGGTTGTGTTCTCGGGATCGAGGGCCACGAGCGTTTTCATGGTCTGCGCGGCCGCGGTAAGGTCGCCGCTGTCAGCCTGGATACGGGCCAGGAGAATCAACAGGTCACCCCGGCTCGGCGCTTGCTCAAGGGCGGATCCAAGCTGTGCAATTGCGGCCGCCGCGCCCTGTTCTGACAGCGTCAACCCAACCGACACCGGAAGTGCGATGGCATTGCCAGGCTCAAGCTCCAGGGATCGGCGAAGGGCGTTCTTCCCTTCGACATCGTCGTCGAGCTGTAGCAGCGCCGTGGCGCGAAGTGCGTGAGCGTCTGCATGGTCCTGCTCGGTAGCCAGTACCGTGTCGAGCATCGCGAGTGCCTTTCCAGCCTCCTGCGTCAACACGTAGATCTGCGCGAGTTGCACGAGCGTCCCGACGTGTGTGGGATCCAGGTCGTAGCCGCTCTGGAAAAGAGAATACGCGCGGCGGTAGTTGCCCTGCGCTTTCTGAATCTTGCCGGCCAGCAGCAGGTCGCTGGCATTACTGCGATCCAGCCGCAGTACATTGGTTATCTCGACGCGCGCGCGCGGATAATCACCTGCTTCGAACAGGGCCTGCGCGCGCTCCCGGTGTTCCTCGATGCGCGCGTTCGAGTCCACGCAGCCAACACCCGCGAGCGTCACCACCACACAGCCGAGCGCTGCAGCCCAACGGGGGGCGAGGCGCGCTTTGGGTAGCTTAAGGAGGCCACGATCGATCGTCAGTTCCCCAGACAACGGAAGGCAGGCGGCACGATGTGCCGCCTGCCCTTTGCGGTACCGCAAGATGGCTTAGTTGCAGCCGTTGGCACTCGGCCCCGGAGGCCCGAAGAAGGCCGCCTTGAGCAGGCCAAGATCATCGAAGCTGACCGAGCCGTTACCGTTCAGGTCTGCATCCGGGTCCGTCGTGAAGAACACGCTCTTCATAATGCCAAGATCCTCGAAGCTGATGGAGCAGTTGTTGCTCAGGTCAGCATCGCAGATGTTACCGATGTCGTCGCCATTGGTGTCGCGCTGGTCCGGGTTGGCAACCAGCGTGCAGTTGTCAGTGTCATCCGCAACGCCGTCGCCGTCGGTGTCAGCTACGGTCTGGTAAGTGAGCGTGCCGTCGACTGCCAGTGTCCAGGAGCCAGCCAGCGCAAACGTCGTTACCACGCCGCCGGTGTCATTGCTGAGCTCGGTTTTGTAGAACGGCATGCTGTCACCGGGCTGAGCTGACGTGTTGAAGGCGGAAATCGAGCCGAAGGTTTCCGGCGTCGTAAAGCCGTTGCCGTAGTAGCCGGAACTTGCAGGATCTGTGATGTCCACCGACACGTTGGCCGGATAGTCATCCGGCGCTGCGGTTGCCTCATTCGTACCGATTGTGTAGCTAAACAAGTTGGCGTGCGCGCTGTTTAACGCCGAGAAGCTGGACAGCGGCGTGAAGCCATCGCCACTGGAAGTGGTGAACCACACACCGAGCACCAGGACGCTGACGAGGTCATTTTGCCCGCCAACCACTGAGTACTTCAGCGTCGACGGATCAACGCCGCCGAACAGGCTGGTGTACAGCGGGTCGGCGGAGAAGCTGAAGTTCGCGGTCGTAAAGTCGGTCGTCAGAACGTTGATGCCCAGATCCCTGGTGTAGGTCACCTGGGCATTCGGATCGAACACCGAGAGAAACAGCTCGCCAGGCGGCTGCTGGTCACCGCTAAAGATATCTTGTCCGCCCGCACTAATGGCGGCGTTCGCGTTGTTAAGCGCGCCTAGCCCCAACGCCAGGCCCAGCATGGTCTTACGCATTGTCATTTTAGGAACCCCCCCTTGGAAAAGGCCCCTACTAGAACGGAGTTGTGTTTAACTATCATGACAATTCCGTGACGGCGTTAAGTTGCGCGCAAGCCTCGCAGGCCCGACAACCAGTTGGCGAAATTGTTACTGAAATGCGTCAGCGCCATGCGCCGCCAGGAGCGGCCACCCGCGCAAACCGCGCCGTCTAATGAAGATGGTCCTGAGTGAAGCCAGCGATCAGCCGGGGGCAGATGCAAACCACCCGCGCGTGCGATTGCTGAACCACACGAGCGACAGCATGACGGGCACTTCGACCAGCACACCGACCACCGTCGCGAGCGCCGCGCCCGAGTGCAGCCCGAAAAGCGAGATGGCCACTGCGACCGCCAGCTCGAAAAAATTCGAGGTGCCAATCAGGCACGCCGGTGCCGCAATTTTGTGCGGCAGGTTTAACGCTCTCGCCGCGCCGTAGGCAATCGCAAAAATGCCGTACGTTTGAATGAGCAGCGGCACAGCGATGAGTGCGATCACCAGCGGCTGCTGCAACAGGCGCTCGGCCTGCAAGCCGAACAGGAGCACCACCGTGGCCAGCAAGCCGATAATGGACCAGGGCTTCAGGCGCCCCACAAAACTCTCCACCGCGCCAGGCTCGCCACGCCTGTTCAACGCGCGGCGGGTTGCCGCGCCTGCTACGACAGGTGCAACCACGTAAAGCACCACGGACAACAGCAGCGTTTCCCAGGGCACCTGGATATCGCTGACACCCAGCAGGAACGCCGCAAGCGGTGCAAACGCAAACACCATGATGACGTCGTTGACCGACACCTGCACGAGCGTGTAGTTCGGGTCACCGTCAGTGAGCTGGCTCCAGACGAACACCATCGCAGTGCACGGTGCGACGCCCAGCAGGATCATGCCAGCGATGTATTCATTGGCGCTTTGCGGGTCCACCAGTCCCGCGTAGAACACGCGAAAGAACAGCCAGCCGAGCAACGCCATCGAGAACGGTTTGATCAGCCAGTTCACCACCAGCGTCAGCATTAGCCCACGGGGCTTGCGACCGATGTCTCCGAGGGAAGAGAAGTCGATCTGCACCATCATCGGGTAGATCATCACCCAGATCAGTGCAGCCACGACCAGGTTCACGTGCGCGTATTCCAGTGCCGCAATGGCCGCAAACGCGCCGGGCATGGCGTTGCCAAGGACGACGCCGATGACGATGCTAAGCCCCACCCATACGGTGAGATACCGTTCGAACAATCCCATCAATCTATACCGGCAAGTTCGGTGAAGAGCTGTTGCAGCTGCGGTCGGTCGAGCTCGTCCAGCGGCTGTGCGGTGAGGCTGTGCAGCCGTCTTTCCAGCGTGGCGATGACGTCATCGAAGCCGCGGTCCATCTCGTCCTGCGAGTCCGCACGGGTCGGATCTGGCAATCCCCAGTGAACAGTAATCGCATCGTCCCCCAGCCAGACCGGGCACGCTTCCTTCGCCGCGTTGTCGCATACCGTGACGACAACCTGCGGACTGAACGCCTCGGCTTCATCCAGACCGTTGCTGCGCAGGCCATCGGTTGCATAACCACGAGCGGCCAGTTGCCGTAGAGTCTCGGGATGCACGGAGCCGGCCGGCTGGCTGCCGGCGCTGGCGGTTTCCAGTTTGCTCTTGCCAATATCCTGGCCAGTGTCCTGGCCAACTCTGCGGCCAATTACTTCACCAAGGACGCTGCGGCACCGATTGTGGGTGCAGACAAATAGCACTCTCACGAGAGAAACACTCCTTTGCTTGTGGGTTGCGTTGTCGTTATTGTTCGACTCAGGAATATTCCCTAGATAGCATATTCCAAATGAAGAATATAGATCTGAAGGAAATCTACGCCGTGCTCAGCAACGAACCACGGCTTCGCAGCCTCGTACTTGTAGCAGGGGCCGGAGAGGTTTGTGTTTGCGATGCAATGACCGCGCTGGGCATCACCCAGCCGGCCGCGTCCAAGGCGCTCAACCGACTGAAAGAAGTTGGAATGTTGTCGGACCGCCGGGACGCGAACTGGAACTACTTCAGGCTTAGGGAAGACTTGCCCGCGCCCCTGGCGGGGCTGGTGGAACTCACCGTTTCGGAGCTCTCCGGGCGGCGCCCGTACGTCGACGACGCTCGCCGGCTGCGCAAGCAGGCGGTGCGGCCCTGCGCGTGAGGTCGAAGACTACGGGGACAGCGTGCGCAGCAGCCAGGCCCTGGCGACGGCCCACTCGCGCTTGACGGTGCGCGGCGAGATGCCCAGCCCCTCCGCGGTCTGCGCCACGTCCAGACCGCCGAACACGCGGCACTCGACAACCTGCACCTGGCGCGGGCTCAGGTCCTCGAGCCTGGAGAGCGCGGCATCGAGATCGATGACCTGCAGCAGCATGGCTTCCACCGGCAGTTCCTTGTCGTCGAGCGCGGTGAAGTGCACGTCGCCGCCGCGCTTGAGCTGCCGGCGCGCGCGCGCATGATCCACCACGATGCGGCGCATCGTGTGCGCCACCGCGGCAAAAAAGTAGGCGCGGCCGCGTGACGACACGCGCGCGTCGTCCACGAGCTTGAGGTAGGCCTCGTGCACGAGGCCGGTGGTGCACAGCGAGTAACGGGCCTGCTCGCGGGACAGCTGACGGCGAGCCATCTGGCGCAGCTCGTCGTAAATCAGCGGCATCAGCTCCGGCATGCGCGACTCGCCGCCGGTAACGGCATCTTCGAGCAGAAGGGTTATCGATTGCCTGGACTGCGCCGCGCTCATACATCACCGCTGGTGTTGCCTTCCGTCATCACTTTACCTTCAGCGTACGGAGCGCGACAAGCTCGCAAGCGACCGCATTTGCTACGATGACGCAAAGCCTAAGAGCCTTCCCGGATTCACCTTGCACCAGTTCCCCGTACCCGCCAGCACGCAGCAGTTCACGCTTGAAATCAAGCGCAGCCGCTTCATCACGCGCATTGCCCGCGCGGACACGGCGGTCGATGCGCGCGAGCTTGTCGAGCAATGCCGGGCCGAATGGCCCGACGCCAACCACCACTGCTGGGCCTACGTCGCAGGCTCCCCGGGCGACCTTCGACACGCTGACAAGAGTGACGACGGCGAACCGAAAGGCACCGCCGGCATGCCCATGCTGAACGTCCTGTCGCAAAGCGGTATCGGCCACGTGGCCGCCGTTGTGACGCGGTATTTTGGCGGTGTGAAGCTCGGCGCGGGTGGCCTGGTGCGCGCCTACACGCGTTGCGTCAGTGAGGCGCTCGCGGGCCTCGAAACGCAAACCTGGCTGGCCACTGAAACGGCGCGCGTCGAGTTACCTTACGCGCTACTCGCCCAGGTCGAACACTGGCTCTCAACGGCGAAAACCACGGTTACGGACAAGGTCTTTGCCGACCGGGTAACCGTCGTGATGGAAGTGCCGCTAATCGAGCGCGATGCTTTCACCGAGCGCCTACTGGCCATTGGCCAGGGTCAGATCACGATAGCGTGGCCGGACGCGGCGTCGCCGTAATGCCGACTTCGTGCCGCGGAAAGGCGCTGGCGTCGATGGTATCGAGGTAACCGTGCCACGCCGCGTGGCCAATCACCGGCAGAATCACCACGAGCCCGAGGAATGCCGTCGCAACGCCAACGAGCACTCCAGCGACAATGACTGCCAACCACACCATCATCGCGAGCTTGTTTCGGAGCACCGCATTGATAGACGTCACCACCGCGGTAACCGCATCGACGCGCCGGTGCACAATCATGGGCAGTGAAAAGGCGCTGGCCGAGAACGTGACCGTCGCAAACACTGCCCCCACCGCGGTGCCAACTGACAGGTAAAGGGCAAGGTCAGCAAACTGGAAGTCCGTGTGCTCGGGAAAGAAGATGCTGACCATGGCGCCGGCCCGCGCCCACACCATAAAAATGACAAGCAGCACGAGGGCGAAAATCATCTCGTTGCCGATGTAGCGCCGAAAGCCGGCACGCAGCGCCCGCCGCACGGACGGCTCCTGCCCGCGCTCAAGCTGCGCGCTGATGGCGTACAGCCCGATGCAGGTCAGCGGCGCGAGAAACACAAAGCCACCGAGCATTGCGAGCATGAACCAGTAGCTGCCGTAGGTCCACGCCAGGTAGCAGACCAGCGCAATTGTTGCTGCCATGAAGATGCCGTACGGCAAGTCCTGCAGCATGGCCCTGCGAAAGTCGCCGAAGCCGGCCTTGAGCCAGCGGAAACAGGCGAGCGGTTCAAGCTCCCTGCACGGGGCAACAAACGGCAGCTCTGAGAGGTCTTTGGTGGGAACGCTTTCCGAGCTTCCGGATTGACCAGGGGCTTGCTGGCTCATAGGCAGACTCGCTTTTTTTTCGGCTGCATGACAGTTCACCATAGTTGTCTGCGCACCGCCAAACCATAGGCACTCGCCGCAGCGGCACCCGGCTGGTGCTTTGCGACAGCCGCGCCGCCTCGGGCATCATTGCCTTGCCATGCAACACAACTTTCAAAAAATGCGCACGTTTGCTGCGCTGCTCACGGCGTTCTCTGCAATCGCCTGCTGTTTCTCGACAGCGGCCTGGGCCGCACTCAACGCCGCGGAGCAGGCCACGATAGACCTGTTCGAAGAAGCCGCGCCGTCGGTGGTCTACATCACGTCGGTGAGCGTGCGCCGGGACTTCTTCGGCCGCAACGCTATGGAGGTGCCGGCGGGTACCGGCTCCGGCTTCATGTGGGATCGCAGCGGTCACATCGTGACCAACTACCACGTGATCCAGAACGCCGACCGTGCGGTTGTAACACTCGCCGACCAGAGCGTTTTTGCCGCGACGCTGGTCGGCGCCGCGCCGGAAAAAGACCTGGCCGTGCTGAAAATCGATGCGCCCCCCAAAGTGCAGGTGCCGCTACCCGTCGGCGACTCCGCGAACCTGCGCGTTGGACAGTCTGTCTACGCGATCGGCAATCCGTTCGGCTACGACCAGACCCTCACCACCGGCGTCATCAGTGCGCTGGGCCGGGAGATCGAATCGGTGGCGCGCATACCCATTCGCGACGTCATCCAGACCGATGCAGCCATCAACCCGGGTAACTCCGGCGGGCCACTGCTCGATTCCGGCGGCCGCCTCATCGGCGTGAACACGGCGATCTTTAGCCCGTCAGGGGCGTACGCCGGAATCGGCTTCTCTATTCCCGTGGACGCGGTGAAGTGGGTGGTACCCGACCTGATCGAGTACGGCCGCGTGCGGCGCCCCACGCTTGGCGTGCAGATCGCCCCGACCTACACAAGCCGCCGGCTTCGCGTCGACGGCGCCCTGGTGTGGGACGTGGTGCCAGGCAGCGGCGCCGAGCGGGCCGGCGTGCTGCCAACGCGGCGCGACCGCCGCGGCAGCCTTGTCCTCGGTGACATCATTACCGCGGTCGACGGTGAGGCGATCAACAGTCACAGCGACCTGCTGCTGGCACTCGAGCGGCGCAAGCCGGGGGAACGGGTGACGGTGTCGCTCGACCGCCAGGGCGATGCTGTCGAAATGGTCGTTGTGCTGGATGCGTATCGCTGACGCACTTGAGTTACAACATAACCGCCTTTTCGCCGATCTTCTGCGATCTTGCAGCTACGTTCACGGGAAATCGCGCAATTTCTCGACATTGCAGAATACGATATTTGCAATTTGCGAATGCGGAATCCCGTTTTCCGCTGCACGACAGGGTGCTCGCAGGCAAATGCGCCCCGAACCTGGTGCCAGCCCGCCCCTTGAAACTTCACCATGCCGCACGCATCTATTACCGTTCTGGCTCAGGCAGCGCGGCCGACGTCAATCTGTGACGCCGCGCGGCTCGAACCGGGTTTTGCTATCAGCTCCGGAGGCTGTCAATGAAACGCATTGCGCTATTCCTCGCAACGAACATCGCGGTACTGGTGGTCATCAGCATCGCTTTCAGGCTGTTGGGCCTGGACGGGATCCTGGACCAGCAGGGCGTCAACCTCGACCTGCAGGCTCTGCTCGTCTACTCGGCGGTGATCGGCTTTACCGGCTCGTTCATTTCCCTGGCAATGTCCAAGTGGTCCGCCAAGCGCATGACCGGCGCCCGCGTAATTGAGAACCCGACGAGTGAAACGGAGCAATGGCTCGTGTCCACAGTGCGCCGCCAGGCCGAGCAGGCGGGCGTGGGCATGCCCGAGGTGGCGGTCTACGACGCGCCTGAACCCAACGCCTTCGCAACCGGCATGAGCCGCAACTCGTCACTGGTGGCGGTAAGCACGGGCCTGCTGCGCGGCATGCGCCGCAACGAAGTCGAGGCCGTGCTTGCCCACGAAGTGAGCCACGTCGCCAACGGCGACATGGTGACGCTGACGCTAATCCAGGGCGTGGTAAACACGTTTGTGATCTTCCTGTCGCGCGTCGCCGGCTTCATCGTCGACCGGGTGGTATTCAAAACGGAGCGCGGCCACGGGCCCGGCTTCTGGATTACCTCCATCGTGGCGCAGATACTGCTCGGCATCCTGGCCAGCGCCATCGTTATGTGGTTCTCGCGGCAGCGCGAGTTTCGCGCCGACGCCGGCGCCGCGCGCCTGTCCGGCCGCGACAACATGATCGCCGCGCTCGAGCGTCTGAAGGGCGGCCAGCCGGCGGAGCTGCCGGAGCAGTTCGAGGCCATGGGCATTTCGGGCCGCAAGGAAGGCGGCATCAAGCGCCTGTTCATGTCGCACCCGCCGCTCGACGAGCGCATCGCAGCGCTGCGCAACAACCTCGGCTAGAGTTGGGCCATCTGACGGGCGGCGGCGTTGTATTCGCCGCCGCTCATCCTCGATTACGATGACGACCCGCTCACTGGACATCACGCTGGCCATCAACGCCGACGACTTCGTGCGTTTGTACCAGGGTCGCGCGGTCAACGTGGTCGCCCGCGCCAGCAACGGCCAGACCGTGCAATTCCCCGCCGGCGTGCTTCGCCGGCACGTCACCCGGGACGGCGTGCAGGGCCGCTTTCGCCTGTTCTTCGACGGCAACGGCAAGTTCGTCAGTATCGAACGCACCTGACCTATGGGAGCAACTTCCTGTGGGAGCGGCTTCAGCCGCGATGGAACCTGAGGTGAGGTGTGGAAATCGCGGCTGAAGCCGCTCCCACAAGAGCCCTTCTCCCACAAGAGCCCTTCTCCCACAGGAATCTCATTTAACGCGCGGTCCAGCCTCCGTCCACCTTCAGGCTTGTGCCGGTTACCAGGCGCGCGCCCGGCGAGACGAGGTACATCACCGCCGCCACAACGTCCGCCACGTTACCCACCTTGCGCATGGGGATCATGTCGAGCACAAAGTCCATGAACTTTGGATCCTTGAGCATGGGCGCGGTAAGCGCGGTTTCGATGAACGTTGGTGCGACCGTGTTTACCCGGATGTTGTCGGGCGCCAGCTCAACGGCCATCGCCTTGGTGAGCCCTTCGACCGCGTGCTTGGTCATGCAGTAAACCGAGCGATTGGGCGAACCGATGTGGCCCATCTGCGAGGACATGTTCACGATGCTGCCGCCCTGCCCTGCGGCCTGCATCGCCCGCACGGCTGCCTGCGCAATGCGAAACGACGCGCGCACGTTGAGCCCGATAACCAAATCCAGTGACTCGGCGTCCACCTCGGCGACCGGCTGTGGACGGTTGGCGCCGGCGTTGTTCACGAGAATGCTCAAATTCTCGATACGCTCGATGGCGAGCGCCGTTTCTTCGCTCGTGACGTCCCCCTGCATCGCCTCAATCAGGCCGGACTCATGGCTCGCCACCTCGGCCAGTTCCTCTGCGGAACGGGCTATTGCGATGACTTTTGCCCCGGCTTCGGCCAGCGCTTCGGCACAGCCCCGGCCGATGCCGCGGCTGGCGCCCGTGACCACTGCTACCTTTCCGTCCAGATCCTGCATGGTTAGGTCTCCACCATTTGCATCCGAATGCAATACTGCCTAGCATCAGGGCGGATGAAAAGCGCCACGGCAATCTGACCATGCCCAAACAGGCAGAAAACGACAAGAAAGGCGATCGCGGCGGAAAGCGCCGTGCCACCTCCTACGACGTCGCCCGGCTCGCCGGCGTGTCGCAGTCTGCCGTGTCGCGGGTTTTCCAATCCGGCGCCAGCGCGTCCCAGGACATGCGCGAGCGGGTGCTGGCCGCGGCGAATGAGCTGGGGTACCGGCCCAACGCCATTGCCCGCGGCCTCATCACCCAGCGCTCCAACATGGCCGGCGTGGTGATTTCCAAGCAGACCAACCTCTACTACCCGGAGGTGCTGGTGCAGCTGACCCAGCGCTTCTCGGAGCACGGTGTGCGTGTGCTGCTGTTTGCGCTTGAACACGAAGGCGACACCCAGTCAGTGATTGACCAGATGCTCCAGTACCAGGTCGACGGCGTGGTCACCGCCGCCATGCTGTCCGAGGCACAGCTCGCGGTGCTGAAACAGGCGCAGATTCCGGTGGTGCTCTTCAACCGCGCACTGCCGGACGCCAACGTGAATTCGGTGCGCTGCGACCAGGAAGAAGGTGAGCGCTGGCTCGTCGGCGAACTCGTCGCCGCGGGCCATCGTCGCTTTAGCATCGTGTCTGGCCCGGCCGACTCGCCCGTGAGTACGGAGCGCACCGCCGGCGCGCTGCGCCGGCTCGAGGAGCTCGGCATCGATAACGTGAACGTAGTCGTCGGCGACTACGGCTACGAGAGCGGCCGTGCCGCCATGGCCTCCATTCTGTCGGCGCAAAAACCAGATGCCGTGATCGCCGCGAACGATGCCATGGCGATCGGTTGCATCGACGAGGCCCGCGAAGGCTTCTCCCTCGACGTGCCCGGTGACGTGTCGGTGGTTGGCTTCGACGGCGTGGGTCCGGCACGCTTTGCCGCCTACAAGCTGTGCACGGTGCGCCAGCCCGTTGGCCGCATGACCGAAGCCGCCGTCTCGATGCTGCTGGAACGCATCGAAAACCCGGCCCTGTCGAGCGAAAAACGAGTGTTCTCCGGCGAGCGCGTGCACGGCGGCTCGGCCCGGTTGTCGTCGGGCTGACGCTTTCACACCGCACGAGCACCTCGCACATGACTTACAGCAGACCGTGAGCCGCACGCACAACAACAACGGATTTCCACCATGCAAACCAGTCAACACCGAATTCTGACCTCGCACGTTGGCAGCCTCCCGCGCTCCAAAGCGGTCACTGACGTGGTCTTTGCGCAGGAGCGCGGCGAGCAGCCGGCGGGCGCCGATGAAGTGATCGCTGCCGCCGTCAGCGACGTGGTCGCTCGCCAGGTTGCCACCGGCGTCGACATCGTGAGCGACGGCGAGATGAGCAAGATCAGCTACGCCACGTACATCAAGGATCGCATCACCGGCTTTGACGGCGACTCCGAGCGCAACCCGCCAAGCGACCTGCAGGAGTTTCCCGGTTTCCTGGAGCGCCAGAGCAGCTCGGGCGGCACGCCGACGTACCGCCGGCCGTGCTGCGTCGGCGCTATCGCCGTGAAAGACATGCAGCCGCTCACCAACGACATCGACAACATGAAGGCGGCCATGGAATCCAATCCGCCAACGGAAGGCTTCATGAACGCGGCCTCCCCCGGCGTCATCGCGCTGTTCCAGCCCGACAAGCACTACGGCTCGCACGAGAAATACCTTGCGGCCCTGGCCGACGCGATGGCCGCCGAGTACCGCGCCATCGTGGACGCCGGCCTGGTGCTGCAACTCGACTCCCCCGACCTCGGCCTGGGCCGTCACATGATGTTCAAGGGCAAGTCGGACGAGGAATACACGCGGCTGGCCTCGCTGCATGTTGAAGCGCTAAATCACAGCCTGAGCGGCATACCGAAGGACCGCGTGCGCCTGCATGTGTGCTGGGGCAACTACGAAGGCCCGCATCACCACGACGCGCCGATGGAACTCGTGTTGCCCGTGGCGCTGAAGGCAGACGTTGGCGCGCTGCTGTTCGAGTCGGCCAATCCGCGGCACGCCCACGAGTGGCGCGTGTTCGCCGAGACAAAACTTCCGGACGACCTGGTACTGATGCCCGGGGTGATTGATTCCACCACCAATTTTGTCGAGCACCCGAAGCTCGTTGCCGAGCGCATCGAGCGCTTTGCCAACATCGTCGGCAGGGAACGGGTAGTTGCCGGCAGCGACTGCGGCTTTTCCACGTTTGCCGGCTTCGGGGCTGTCGACGAAGACATCGTGTACGCCAAGCTCGGCAGCCTGGCAGAGGGCGCCGCGCTTGCCAGCGACGCGCTGTGGGGTTGAGCCGGTGGGTGACCGAAACGACTCCTTTCGCGAACGGCTGACGGCGTGCGACCAGCTGGTCGGCACCTTTGTGAAAACTCCGTCGCCGATTGTGTGCGAAGTGCTGGCCTACTCGTCGCTGCATGTTGCCTGCCTCGACGCCGAGCATGCCCCGTTCGGCAGAATGGAGATGGACCAGTGCATCGCGGCGTTTGTTGCCGCAGATTTCCCGTGCCTCGTGCGAGTGGGTTCGGACAGCGCGACAGACATTCGCAACGCACTCGACTGCGGCGCCACCGGCATCGTGGTGCCCCACGTCACCACCGCGGAACAAGCGGCGCGCATCGTCAAGCGCGCGCACTTTGGCGAAGGCGGCCGTGGCTATGCCGGCTCGCCGCGCGCGGCAGGCTACGGTACCGCGTCAAGGGCGGACTACATTGCGCAGAGCCGCCGGACTACCACAGTGATTGTGCAAATCGAGGACCTCGCGGCCTTGCCAAACGTCGAAGCTATCGCGTCGGTTGAGGGCGTGGATGCCCTCTTCATCGGCCGCGCCGACCTGTCGGTGGCCATGGACAAGCCGGCGTCAGATCCGGCGGTGATCGACACCGTTCGGACGGTGCTGGAGCAGGGCCGCGCCGCGGGCACCGCCGTTGGTATGTTCACGCCTGCGTTAAGCGAGCTGCCCGACTGGCGGGCGCGCGGCGCCAGCCTGTTCCTGCTGAGCTCCGATCATTCCATGATACTGGCGGGCGCCAACGAGCTGGCGCGCTCGTAGGAGCGGCATCCTTGCCGCGATAAACACACCGGCATCGCAGCGGTTTCGCGGCTAGAAGCCGCTCCTACGCCGGCAGGCCCTGGCTTATTGGCAACAGCGCGCAGCGAACGCGGCGGCACGGTACCGGTGACCCGGCCGGCTGACACTGCAAAGTCACCGGCAATGCCCGTGATTTCCACCAGCGGTTCCTCGCCGTTCAGCAATCCAAGAACCGGCAGCCCTCCGCCGGGCAGGTCGGCCAGGTCGATCGCCTCGTTACCGACGTTCAGCAGCGCGAGCACCGGCCGTTCGCCCTCGAGCAAGCGTACAAAGGCCAGCAGGTCGTCAGCGTCCGCGGCGTCGCCAGTGCGGGCAACGGTCAGCAGGGGCGTTTCCAGGTCAGTGACGTCGATTTCCCAGCGGTGGCAGCCACCCTGTTCAATCACAATGTCTGCGTTGCCGCCGGGGCCTCCCATGAGCGGCTCGATGGGCTGGGGCTCATCGAGCACCGTCACGCCATCGGCAACGCCAAGCTCCACCGACCAGTCGCCGGCCGCAATCTTGTACTGGTGCGGCCCCTGGCTCATGGAAAGCTCAGCGGCATAGACCTGGTCGTCGAGGTTCACAAAATTGCCGCTGCCGGGCACTGCCGCCCAGCCGTTGAACGAACCGCGCACAAACAGTTCCGCGCCAAAGGCTGCGGCAGGATCGAGCCCTGTATCGGCAACGCCGCAACCCGAAGCGCCTACGGGCCACAGCACCGTCTGCGTACCGCGCCGGAGCGCCGGGTAGCGCGCGTGCGCCTTGCCGAGCGCGGCCAGGCGCTCGTCGAGGGATGAGGCATCCAGCTCATCAAAGCGCATGTCCTCGCGGTTGGACTGGCCCAACGGAAGCGAGTACGGATCGCCCTCGCCCTCCATGCCGATTTCGGTGCCGTAGTAGACGAACGGAATGCCGCGGGCGGTGTAGATCAGGCTCAGGGCAGCATCGAGACGTTCGAGGGCCTGCGCGCGATTGCTGCCTGCAGACAGCGCTTCGCTCACAAAACGCTTGAGGTCGTGGTTGTCGACGAAGAGGCTTAAGTTGCTCGGGTCGTCGTAAACGCCGTCCTGTGCAAAGACGTTCACCAGCGGTGCCGCGCCACCGTTGCGCGCGACCGCGTCATTGATGGCGAAGTAAAGCGGAAAATCGAACACCGACGGCGAGCCCAGCTCATCCATATAGCGCGCCATCTTGGACACGTCACCGTCGAACACTTCGCCCACTGTCCATACCTTCGACGGATCGCCCGGTCCGCCGACCTGGAAAAAACTTTCCCAGTAAACGTCGTTAACGTGCTTCATCGTGTCCATGCGGAAGCCGTCCATGCCGACTTCGTCGCGCAGGAAGCGAATCGTCTCGTCAAGGTAGTCGCTCGCGGCGCTGTTGGTCTGAATGAAGTCCGGCAAGCCGGCCAGGCACTGCGTCACCTCGTTGCTGCCGCACTCGCTGCCGGTGCGAAACCAGTCCGGCTGCGCCGCGACGAGCGTCGAGCCGACGCCGCTGTGATTCACGATGACGTCAATGATGATCTTGATATTCCGGCTGTGCGCCAGTTCCACCAGCGAACGCAGTTCCTCCACGGTGCCGAAATGCGGCTCGATGCGCAGGAAGTCCTCAGCCCAGTAGCCGTGGTAGCCCACAAAAATCTGGTTCTGGTTCGGCCCGCCGCCGTTGCCGGTCGGTGGCACCTGGAATACAACCGGGCTGATCCATAGCGCGGTGAAACCCATGCGCTGGAAGTAGCCCTCCTCGATCTTCTGCCGGATGCCCGCGAAGTCACCGCCGTGCCAGCCGAGTGGGTTGGACAGGTTCAGCGTGTCACCCGGTCGCGACAGGTCACCGTTGTCATTGGAGGCATCGCCGTTGGCGAAGCGGTCAGTGAAGGCCCAGTAGAAAACCTCGTCGCGGAAGTCGAGTGGTACAGTGATTCGATCGGTCGCGTTCGCAGCAACGGCCAAGGCCTCGCGCTGCATCGCGTCGCGGTCGGTTGCCTGGGCCGTCGCAACGGCGCCCAGAGCCGCTATGGCAATAACCAAGATGGTGCGAAAAGTCATCCCAGAGAATCCCTTTGTTGTTTTTGCATCCATTTTACAGCGTACCGGGAAGCCGCGGGAGCGCCGCTCTTTTCCCGGTTTAACTTAATCAAACAGCGTGTGGTCGCCCAGTTCCTGGCCGTGCAGGCCTTCGCGAAGCACGCGGGTGTAGTGATCCCGCAGGGTTTCGCTGCCGGTAGCCGGAGTCGCTTCCGCATCATAACAGCCGCGCGCAGCGTCCCACACCAGCATCGACTCGGTCGCGTAGTAGTGGCCGATGCGGGCAAACTCCGCCTTGGCCGCGAGCCCCGGGAAGACCCATCCAAGCGGCGCGAGCACGGCCTCCGCCACGCGGAACATGCCGACCGGCACAGACTTGAAACGCGGCGGCTTGCCGGCAAGCTCAAACAGCAGCTCGCCGGCCTCGCGCAGCGTCACCGCGTCCCCAGGACCGCCGATTGGCAGAATGCGATTGCGCGCCTCGGGGTCACTCAGACAGTCCGCCATAAACACCGCCAGGTCCGCCTCGCCAATGGGCTTGCAGGCCGTCTCGTTGCCTGTGCCAAACACCATGAACGGCTTGCCCTTCAGCACGCGCCCGACCTGGCCTGACAGCGACTTGAAGAAAGCGGTGGGCCGGATGATCGTGTGGTCGATACCGGACTCTTGCAGCTCCGCCTCGAAGGCCAGCTTTGCCTGCTGGAACGCAAGCCGCGGCCGCTGCACGCAAATGGCAGACAGCAGCTGGAAGTGCGTAGCGCCGAGCGAACCGGCAAGCGCGAGCACGTTGCTGTTGGCCTGGTGGTCAACGAGCCACGCATCTTTCGGTGCGCCGCTGCGCGACGCCATGCACGACACAATCGCGTCGGCCTTAAAGCCGTCCAGCGTCGCTGCGAGCTTCTCGGCATCGGTTAAGTCAGCCGGCACCACGGAGCATCCATGGACCTTCACCTCTGGCTGACGAACGAGCGCCACAACGTCGCAGCCACGACTGACAAGTTCGCGAGCGACGGCGCGGCCAAGGTAGCCTGTGGCGCCGGCCAGCAGGACGCGTTTGGGAAATGCTTGCATGGTGTCTTTCGAAGCGAAGCGATGTGCCAACGCCAGAGTACAGGGCCTCCAGCGTACCGAGCAACCAGTGGTAGCATAAGCGAGCGGGCCCGCAACACGGCAGCGCGACGCAAGCAACGAAGCCCAGCCCATGTCGATATTCATCAGCTACCGCCGATCAGACTCGTCCGGCTATGCACAGGCGCTTTACAGCGAACTGGCAAGGTCAGTCGGCGACGACCGCGTTTTCATGGACGTCGACGGCATTCATCCCGGAGAAGACTTTTCTGCGGTCATCGATACCACCCTGCGCGACTGCCGGGTGGTACTCGTGCTCATCGGCCGTAGCTGGCTGGAGGCCGCGGGAGTGGAAGGCGGGCAACGCCGTATCGACAACCCGGACGACTTTGTCCGGCAGGAAATCGCGGCGGCGCTGGCTAGCGACAGGCTGGTGATTCCGCTGCTGTTCGATGGCGCCACCATGCCGGCGGCCGATGAATTACCGGCCAGCATTGCCGCGCTGTCGAAGCGCAATGCCGTTGCCATCCGCCACGACCGCTTTCGGGACGATGTCGCCTACCTGCTCAAGACAATCAACAAGGCCAGCACCGCACTCAGAGACCCCAAAGAAGCATGGACAGCGTGGATCGCTACCGCCGTGGTCGTGACCATTGTGGTGATCGGCCTGATTGTCATTGCCAGGTGAGGGGCCAGGTGAGGGACCTGGCCCCGCAATCCTAGAGGGTCGCGGCGAGCTCCCGGGCTTCCTGCACAAGATCGTAGCGATCCGACGCACCGGACCATGCCGCCATAGAAACGTCGAGGTAGCGGCGGGCCGCTTCGTTATTGCCGCGCCTGTTTTCGACCTGCGCCATTCGCAGGTTGGTCAAGGGCTGCGCTGGATAACGAACGAACACTTCCTGCAGCACAGCGGCCGCCTCGTCCAGGTTGCCGGACAGCATCAGGTAGTAGCCGAGAATGTTGCGTAACTCGACGTGGTCCGACGACTCCTCCACGGACTGGACGGAGGCGCCATATTTTTCGAGGCTGCTGCGGGCGAGCTCAACCGCTGCCGGGAGATCGCCTGTCAGCTCACTCATG
>JBCAXP010000014.1:0-24545 GCA_038533995.1 Pseudomonadota bacterium | reverse complement strand
TTATTCATGGCATAAACATCCAGATTCTGTTCTGTGCCTGCGGCAAAGAGACACTCAAAAAAGCCAGTTGGAGGCGCCAGTTTTGTTGATATTGTGCGTTGCGCCGTGCGACACTTTGCAGGGTCTGGCGCCGGCCTTTTTGCAGCCAAATAGCAGCAATAATTGCAACGCGAGAACCTGTGCTCACACACACAATATTTAAGCACGGATTGCGCTAAAAACCTAAGCAAAAATACGATTCATCGGAGATTCCGGGTAATGCTCAGTTCCATTCGTTTTTCCCGTCACGCTGGTCGCATCGCACTGCCCCTGGCACTGGTCATAATGCTGGCTGCGTGCGAGGGCACCGAGACGAATTTCGTTGAGCCGGAAATTGCGCCGCCCGATGACACCGTTCGCGTTAACTCCGGTCTTGAAAATTTGCTGTCGGCAGAAGATGGAAGTTTCGAGGTCGGCGAGGCCCCCGTGCTCGCAACCTTCAGCGGGGGCGAACTGAAGAACGTAGGTCTTGCGCGCAACGGCGACTGGGCCTGGCACATTGCCGAGGGTACTACCGGCGAGATCAAGTTCCGCAGCCCGGTGTCGGAACTGACGCTGTGGTTTGCCCACGAGCGCGAGCCGCGCGTAACCGCGGTGCCGCCCGGCGGCGCAAAAGCATCCTGCGGCGTTGGCAGCCAGGGTTTCGACGACATGGAAGCCTTTGGTACGAACGTCTTTGCTCGCGGCGGCTTTAACGACTGGGGTAACTCCGGCCTCGGCGACGACGTCAAGTTCGTCAACTTTGGCGGCGGCGAGTACCAGGCCGAATTCAACATCGAGCCGGCAGGCAGCTACGATTTCAAAATCGCCGACGGCGGCTGGGCGATCGAGTATGGCAACCCCAGCGAAGACATCGTTATCGACACGCCGGTTGAACTGTCAGGCGGCGCGGCGCTCGGTGGACCGAACAGCACGTTCATTGCAGACGAGGCGGGTTGCTTTAACTGGAAGATGACCATTCCCGGCGGACAGGGCGTGCCGGCCAGTGCAGCTACGCTGGAGATTGCCACCGTGGAAATCTTCAACGCGCTGCTTGCCAGGAGCCAGGTGCGGGTGCTCGACGAGGACGGCGAGGAAATCGCGTTATTCGAAGGCTCCGACCTGTTCCAGCCCGTCGAGATGAGCCGCGAGGCGGGCGAGTCCAGAATTCGCAGCGTCGAGATCATCAGCCTGCTGGGCAACCCGGAGAACACCAGCGGTATCGGTGACATCATCGTGGATGACTTCCGCATGGGCACCGCGCCCGACACCTCGGAGCGCACGCTGTCCATCGTGTACACGCGACCGGACGGTGACTACAGCGGCACGCAGATCGAGATCGTAACCAACGAAGGCACGCAGACCATTATCGCGGACTGCGTGCCGCCGACGGACGGCGGCTTCGGCTGCATCGTGGAGTTCGCAGCCAACGGCGGCGACATCGTCAGCTACACGATACTGAACAACGGTGTGCCCGACGACGCGGGCACGCTCAGTTTCGAAGTCAACGACGCTCGCGATAACACCATCACGACGTTCTCCGATGTCGACGTTCCGATCCTCCGTGAGCTGCCCGCCGTGCCGCTCAACGAAAACGAGGTGATCCTCTACTACAAGCGCGCGGACGATGATTACGAAGGCTGGGGCCTGCACCTGTTCCCCGAAGACGCCGAAGCGTGGACAGTGTTCGAAGACGGTGAGTATCCGTTCGCCGGTATCGATGACGACTACGGCGCCTACTTCATCATCGCGCTGCCGGGCAGTGACAGGTTGACGGCCCCGTACAGCAACAGCCCTGCAGCGGTAGAGAGTTTCCCGGAACGTCTCGGCTTCGTCATTCACCGCGGCGACGAAAAAGATCCTGGCCCCGACCAGCTCATCGAGATCGCGAGCGACGGCAACATCGTGTTCGTTACCTCCGGCGTTTTGCCGGTATCGAGTACGCCGCCCATTCCGGGCACCGTACCGATTCTCGGCATGTCGGCACACTGGGTCAGCCAAGACACAATTTTGTGGAACCCAGGTCCCGATGTGGTCAGCGTCGAGCTGCGCCACTCCGCGGACGCCGCCATCCGCACCGTGGGCACCGCACTGATTGGCGAAGACGGCATCTTTGAACTGTCGTCGGGTTTCAACCCGCTGACGCTGCAGCCCGGCAGGGCGACGCACCTGATCAACTACGCGGCCTGGGAACTGCCCACCGACGCGGTAGGCGAGGCAGCGTCGCTGGTACGAGACCAGCTCGTGATGATCGGTTACGACGCCGATGGCCAGCGCGTCGCGGCAACCGGCGTGCAGATTCCGCTGGTGCTCGATGCGCTCTACGCGCAGGCCGCTGCAACCGTGCCGCTCGGCATGACCTTTGAGAACGGTCTGCCCGTGGCGCGCGTGTGGGCGCCGACGGCGCGCACCGTTGCGCTCAATCTCTACAGCGATTCCACGAGCGCCACGCCGGACGACACCGTGGCGATGATCTATGACGAGGTGACAGGCGTTTGGAGCGCGTCCGGCAACCCGGGCTGGGATCGCCAGTACTACACTTACGCCGTTAACGTCTATGCACCCAGCGCTGCGGCGGTCGTCGACAACGAAGTCACCGACCCGTATTCGGTGAGCCTGTCGACGGGCAGTGCCCAGGACCGGCTGACGCGCAGCCAGGTGGTCAACCTTGCTGACGCTGACCTTGCGCCTGCCGGTTGGGACGGTCTGACCAAGCCGGCGCTCGCCGCGCCCGAGGACATCGCGCTGTACGAACTGCACATTCGCGACTTCAGCGTGCTCGACGCTACCGTGCCGGCAGCCGATCGCGGCAAGTACACCGCCTTCGCTGGCAACGGCGCGGGCGTGCAGCACCTAACAGCGCTTGCCGATGCCGGGCTGACTCACGTTCACGTGCTGCCGTCTTTCGATATCGCAACGGTCAACGAAGACAGCGCGCAGCGCGTGGAAATCACCGACAGCGTCGACGCATTGTGTGCCGCGAACCCGGCAGCGGCCTCGCTGTGTGAGGACTTTTCCGGCATGACCATCGAGCAGGTCATGGCCGCCGAGGCCGGCGACAGCAACCTGCAGCAGCAGATTGCCGAGTGGCTGAAGGACCTGGACGGCTTCAACTGGGGCTACGACCCGTTCCACTACAGCGTGCCTGAGGGCAGCTACGCGAGTGACCCGGAAGGTCCCACGCGCATCACCGAGTTCCGCACGATGGTCAAGGGCCTGTCTGACATTGGCCTGCGTACCGTGATGGACGTGGTGTACAACCACACGAACGCCGCCGGCAACATCAGTGATCGCTCCGTACTGGATCGCATCGTGCCCGGCTACTACCACCGGCAGAACGAATTCAACGGTGCGGTACTACAGGACTCGTGCTGCCCCGACACCGCGTCCGAGCACGCCATGATGGAGAAGCTCATCGTCGACAGTACCGTGCTGTGGGCGCGTGAGTACAAGGTCGACGGTTTCCGCTTCGACCTGATGGGTTTCCATTCGCGCTCCACCATGGAGCGGGTGCGCGACGCACTGCGCCTGCTGAACATGGCCGACGACGGCGTTGATGGCGCATCGATTTACGTCTACGGCGAAGGCTGGAACTTTGGCGACGTGCAGGATGACCGGCGCTTTGTTCAGGCGACGCAGGCCAACCTTGGTGGCACCGGCATCGGTTCGTTCTCAGACCGCCTGCGGGACTCGGTGCGCGGCGGCGGCCCGTTCGATGTCGGCGCGGCGCACGTGGCGACGCAGGGCTTTGCGAGCGGGCTGTTCTACGATCCCAACGCGGCCAATGGCGACGGCGCGGCGGATCTTCCCGAACTACTCGCCGCGTCAGACCTTATCCGCCTTGGCATGGCCGCCAACCTGCAGGCCTACGAATTTGAAGACGCGACCGGCGCCACCGTCCGTGGCGACATGCTCGACTACGAAGGGCAGGTGGCCGGATACACGGATGACCCGCAGGAGATCATCAACTTCGTCGCATCGCACGACGGGGAAACGCTGTGGGACATCAGCGCCTACAAGCACCCGACAGACACGACGGCGACCGAGCGCCTGCGCGCGCACAACGTAGCGCAGTCGATTGTCCTGCTGGGCCAGGGCATCCCGTTCATGCACGCCGGCCAGGACATGCTTCGGTCGAAGTCGATGGACAGGAACAGCTTTGACTCCGGCGACTGGTTCAACCGGCTCGACTTCAGTTACGCCGACAACAACTTTGCAGTCGGCGTGCCGCGCAACAGCGAGAACATGTCGAGCCTCACACAAATTCGGGAAGTGCTCGCCAACCCGCTGGCCAAGCCTGGCAACAACGAGATTGTGGCGGCGACGGAGCACGCGCGGGAAATGCTTGAAGTGCGGCGCAGCTCGCGTCTGTTCCGCCTGCGCACGGCCAACCAGGTGATCGACCGCGTCAGCTATCACAACACGGGCCCGGGCCAGGTGCCCGGTCTGATCGTGCAGAGCATCACTGACGGCGCCAAGTGTACTGGCGGCGATCTCGATCCGGCGCTGTCGAAGGTTGTCACGGTGGTCAACCCGACGCTGAGCGACCAGACGTTTGCGCTCTTTACCGACGAAGACTTCGACCTTCACCCCGTGCTCGCAGCGTCTGCCGACACGGTGGTGCAGGGCGCCTCACACAGCGCCGCGGGCTTTGCCGTGCCCGCCCGCACCACGGCGGTCTTCGTGCAAACGGAAGACGCGGTGGACTGCGGTCCGCTCGGTGCCGATGTGTACGTGCGCGGGTCAATGAACGACTTCGGCGTGGACGACAACGCGCGGTTCGACCTGCGGGGCAGCGATCAGAGCGAAGTGTTGCTGGAACTCGATCCCGATCTGTATTTCTTCAAGATCGCCGACGACAGCGAGAGCTTCGCCGTGGCCAACTGCGGTGCTGGCGATAGTAGCGTGCAGGTTGAGCTCAACACGCCGTTCGAAATGCTATGCAGCCCGTCGTCTCGCATTATGCAGTTGGCGATACCCGGGGAACTGCGTGATGAATACCGCTTCAGCCTCGACGTCAGCGATGCCGAACGGCCCCTGCTGACGGTGTCGCCGTCCGATCTGGACCTCGAGCCGCCTGTGGTTGCGATTACGACGCCGCTCGCCAATGCAGTGTTGTCAGTCAATACCGCCATAACCGCCACGGCGACCGACGACATCGGTGTTACTGAAGTCCGCTTCTTTGCAGATGGCGAACCCATCGGGAGCACTATGACCGCTGACGGCGATGATTTCTCCATTACTTGGGACATCGATGACACGGACAACGGAGTCCGCGTGCTAACCGCCGTGGCGGAAGACGCCAGTGGCAAGATGACCACCTCGGAGGACGTCACGGTTACTGTCGACACGTCGCTGGCTAACGATACGATACCACCGACGGTGGCGCTCGATCCGGTGCCTGCAATGCTAGGTGGAACGGTGACGCTCAGTGCTGTTGCATCTGATCTTCCATCGTCGGACGGGCTGCAGGTTCGCTTCTTCTACGCGCCTGACGACGGCTCAGGCATGATGACCCTGATCGGAAACGACAGCATTGGCGACCCTGACTTCTCGATCGATTGGGACACCACGGAAGTCGCCAATGGCAGCTACCTGGTTTTCGCCGAGGCCGTTGACGGCGCCGACAATGCGACCGTTACGCCCGGGCAGCCAACGGTCGTACAGAATTCGGGTACTTTCGGTACCGATATCTTTGTGTGCGGCATTCTGGACGCGTGCAGCAATCCTCCGGCTGCCGGCGCGCAACTCGGCTTCCTGGGTAGCGACCAGTTTGGCGGAACGCTGAACCTCGCAGGCGGTGTGGAGTACGCTTTCCGCATCGTTGATTCCGACGGCGCCACCGTGGGCGCGTTGCTTGACTGCGGTTCGGAAAGTCTCTTCACGCCCGTGATTCCCGGCCAGCCGTTTACGCTCGACTGCCAGGCAACGGCAAACGATGCGACGCTGGACTTGTCTCAGGAAGTCGGCAGTGACGACTACACGTTCATGCTGGACGCGTCGAATCAGTTTGCACCTGTGTTGACAGTGACGCCTGTCGGCGAGCCGCTTGTGGGTGGGCCGAATGACATGACGCCGCCGACCGTCACGGTCACGGAGCTAATGCAGATCGTCGAGCCTCCCCCCGAACCGTCGGAATGCCTCGACACGATGGGGTCGGTCATTTGCCGGCAGCAGATGATTTCGGTGTCCGCAGTAGACAGTGAATCGGATATTGAAAGAGTGGAATTCTGGCTTCTGACCGCGCCGTCCACTAACCCCGATCCCGAGTGCGGCGACGACGGCGTTGTTTGTGACTTGCTTTGGGTTGACACGACAGAGCCGTACAGTGCGCCGTGGGATACCGAAGCGGTGGCCAATGGGGACCATCACCTGTTTGCGATTGCCGTCGACGCCTCGACGGCTGCAAACCAGAATCAATCCGCGCTGTTTCCTGTAACAGTCAGCAATATCGGGCCCTACGATGTGAGCATGTACCCGCGCGGCTCATGGGACCCGAATTTTGACCTTTTGCCGGGCCAGTTGCCCATGACGTACCTTGGCCGAGGTATGTATACCGATACCCTCACGCTGGCCGATGGTACGTTCCGCTACAAGATTGCCGCCGAGGACTTCGATGTTGCGAATGCCAACTGCAACCCGCCGGTTGACAATACGCCGGCCATTCTGACTGTGCCGCTGCAGTTCGTCTGTAGTGCGCAGTCGGGCAACGCCAAGTTCGACTTGTCGCTGGAACCGGCGGATACCGAATACACTTTCATGCTTGATGCCAGCCGCAGTATCGCTGAGCCACTGGCTACAGTCAGTCGTGCCGACGAAGGCCCCGCCCCAATGCAGGGCGATATGACGCCGCCTGTTTTCACTACGGCGCTGACGCTGGATCCGGCCACGGTTCCCGTGGCGGGTGACATCATCATCAATGCCTCTGTAACCGATGACAACGCAGTGGCCAGCGTCACGTTCCTGGTCGACAACGAAGTCATTTGGGCTGACTTCACGCCGCCATTCCAGGCGCCGTGGGACTCGACGCTTAGCGAGGACGGCCTGCGTACGATTACTGCGCTGGCCGAGGACGCCAATGGCAACATCGGCGGCTCGGCTCCGCTGCAGGTGGAGGTAGACAATCCGGAATTCGGACCATTTGGGGTGCCCATGTTTGTACGAGGGGCATTTGTCGACGATCCTGATCTACAGTTTGGTATTACCCACCCGATCGTGTTGCTGCAGGAAGGAGGAAGCGTGTATGAAGCGACCATCAATGTTGATACGAGTGGCTTCTTTGTTGCTTTCAAGGTAGCCGATGCCGGCTGGACAGAGGGTACAAACTGTGGCGTTGGTGCTGCAACAACGCCTGGCCTCGGCGTGGAAACCGAGATGATCTGTTCGGCAGCCGATAACGGTGACAACCCGACCGTTAATATTAATTTGAACCTGCTCGGTCAGCCTCAGCCCGCAGACTACAAATTTACGATTGACGCAACGGGTTTCCCAGCGACCCGGCCCAAGGTCACCGTGACGGCAGGCGACTAAAGAGCAGGGGCCGGCGCGTGCAGCCTCCGACCGCCGACCGCCGGACGCTGTTTCTGGCGGTCGCGCTGCTGATACCAGTGCTGTTTTTCGCAGCGCTCGAGGTCGGCCTGCGATCGTCGGGGCAGCTGCGCGAATACCCGCTGTTCGTCGAGGCGCCCGGCAACGGTGAGTGGCTGCAGGCGAATCCGGAAGTCGTCAAGCGCTTCTTTGCCAATCCGGACACCGCGCCGGTCGTCAACATCGAGACGTCGTTCTTTCTTGCCGAAAAACCGGCCGATGGCCTGCGTGTCTTCGTACAGGGCGGGTCATCGGCGGCCGGTTTTCCCTACGGCTACGGCGCGTCGATTGCCGGGATGCTCGAGCAGCGATTGCGGCGGGAAATTGTCGACCGCCCGGTTGAAGTGGTCTCCACCGCGATGTCGGCGGTCAACAGCTACACGCTGCTCGACTTTGCCGATGAGATCATCGCGCAGCAACCCGACGCAGTGTTGATCTACGCCGGGCACAACGAGTACCTCGGCGTGCAGGGCGTGGGTTCGGCGCTCTCGTCGGGGCTGTCGCCCGGGCTAACGCGCACCACGCAGTGGCTTCGCGGCTTTGCCCTCTACCAGCTTCTCGAGCGCACCATCGCGGGTTCCGGAAAGAGCGACGCGGCGCCGAGCGAAGGCGGCACGCTGATGGCGCGCATTGCCCGCGAGAAGGCGATTCCGTTTGGGTCACCGCTTTACGAAACCGGCATCGAACAGTTTCGCGGCAACCTGTCGCGACTGCTCGCCCGCTATGAAGACGCCGGCGTGCCGGTGTTCGTCGGCACCCTCGTGAGCAATGAGCGCGACCTGCCGCCGTTCGTCAGCCGCGTCGCGGACGGTACAGACGCGCAGCGCTGGGAGTTACTGCTTGCCGACGGACTGGCGGCGCTGCAGGGCGGCAGGCTGGACGAGGCCGATGAAGCGCTGAAGGAAGCCATCGCGCTGGACGACGGCGCGGCCGACGCCTGGTACGCAAGCGCCAGGGTAGCGCTCGCGCGCGGCGACGCTGCAATGGCTCGCGAGCGCTTTGTCGCCGCGAAAGATCGCGACCAGCTGCGCTTCAGGGCTCCCGAAGTCTTTAACGATATCATCCGCGAATTGGCGGAGGAGCACGGTGCCACCATCGCCGACAGCCGTGCTGCACTGGCGCAGGCCGCAACCGACGGCATTGTCGGCAACGAGCTTCTGCTCGAGCACGTGCATCCCAATCTCGACGGCTACTTTCTGCTGGCTGACAGTTTCTTCGACGCGCTACTTGCATCCGGTGTGGCCGGCGCCGTGGAGCAAACGGTCGACGACAGGACGGCGCGCTTCCAGGTGCCCGTAAGCGCCGTCGATCGCCTGTTTGGTGAATACAAGCTGCAGCGCGTATTGAACGACTGGCCCTTTGAGAGCACGGTGAAGGAAACGGTGATTCCGCAGCCGACGAATGCGGTCGAAAACCTTGCGTACCAGATGTACAACCGCCGCATCGGGTGGTTGCAGGCGATGGACCAGCTCGGCCGTTATTACGGCGGGCAGGGCAACGCCATTGAACAAACGCGCGTTGCGCTCATTCTTGCCGATGCGTTGCCCTTCGGCGCGCAGCAGCAGTTTGGTGCGGGCGCTGCCCTGATCCGTTCGGGGCGCGCGCCGGAAGCGCTGCGCTATCTCGAACGCGGTCTGAAATACAAACCCAATGATCTGAACACGCTGCTGGCGCTGAGCCATGCGCGGGTGCTGACCGGTGACTACGACGGTGCAAGGCAATCACTGGAGCGCGTGCTCGAACTCGATCCCACCAACGCCACCGCGCGGGACGCGCTGTCGAAGCTATCTGAGCGAATCGAGTAGCTGTTTTGCCTGCGCGTTTTCAGGATCGCGCGCGAGCACGCTGCCGGCGGTGCGCCGCGCATCGTCAAGGCGGTCGGCGCGCTGGTACGCCGTGGCAAGCGCCATCAGGTGCACCGGCTGCGGCTCAAGCTCCACGGCACGCTCCAGGTAGCCGAGTGCCAGGCGGTGCTCGCCGCGTTCGGCGAGCAGCTGCCCCGCGATGTACTGCACGTTGCCGAGAAAGTGAAACGCTTCGGCCAGGTTCAACGCGACACGTGATGCGTTGGCCGTGTCGCCCTGCTGCTGGTAGTACACCAGGGCCCGGTTCATCGCGTCCGGCCACGACAGCCGCTTCAGGTACCACGCCTGGGCAATCTGTTCGAGCGGACTGGTCGCGGGCGGCAGGGACGTACGCCGCCGGGTCTGTTGAAACGGCCAGTCGGCGAGCAGGCGGTCGAGGCGATAACCCGCCGCCAGTTCGTCGATGACCGTGACGGGCTGCTCGGCCCACGCAGTTGCATCGTCCACCACGTCTGTCCACGGGCCCGCCACGCCGCTGTCGCCGATGGCATCAAAAAACGCATCGGCCAGGAGAAAGTAGCCGCGAACGTTCGGGTGCACGTGTTCCAGGAGCAGATCGTTGCCGACGATGCCGTCGCTTGCCTCGGCCGCCATGGCGCCCTGTACGTCGACGAGCGTTGCGTTATTCGTGCTGGCCAGTTCCGCGAGCACGACGTTGAAGGCGCCCGGCGCGCGAAAGCGCAGCTCGTCACGATCCCGGGCGGCGCGAAACGCCGTACGCGCAGCGCTGCCGTCACCGGCGGCCAACTGGGCGCGACCAAGGGCAAACCACGCGTCTGCGGCGTTATCGTCGAGCGCTGTCGCTCGTTGCAAGGCAGCGACGGCGTCGCGGGCCCGGCCATCGTTCAATGCCGCCGTGCCGTCGTCGAAAGCGGTCTGCCACTGTGCCGAGACGGCTTCGTCGCCGACGTTGCTTGCAAACGGTGGCAGCCCGCTCTCGTTGCTCGCAAGCGTACCGACGAATACAGGAATGCCGGCCTTCGAGTACCGCTGCAACAGCGCGCCCATGTTGCTGCGAAACTGCTCGACGCCTTTGTCAAACAATGGCGAGTTGAGAGGTATCGCGCGTTCACCAGCAATGCGGGCCATCAACGGGCCGGACTCGGGCTTGCTGTCACCGCCCGGCGTCAGGCTGCGCTCCATCAACTGGTACAGGCGCAGACGCCGCAGGCGCATGATGATGCGGGTAAGTGCGGGCGACTGGCTCGAAGTGAACGTTGAGCCAACGCCGAGAACGCCAAGGAATTCGTTGTGCCCTGCGTAAATCACCACCGCGTCCGGTTCCACCGCGATGATCTCGTCGGCGAAGTCCAGCAGCGTGTAGCTGTTGACCGCCGACATCGCGGTGGAAACCACCTCGATGTGCCGCTCCGGAAAACTTCGCCGCAGCCGGTGTTTCAGCATGCCCGCGGGTGAAGCCCATTTGCCGTAAGGGAAGCCGGCAGCCGATGATCCGCCCTGTACGACAATGCGCAGCGCGCCGTCCGGCTTCACCGCATTGAAGTACGTCGTATCGATACTGACCCTGGGTGCCTGCGCAGGCTGTGAGAAAAAGCGTTGAACCGCGTTTTCGTTCGGCTGGAGAAACGCGGGGGCCTGCTCAACCGGGACGAACAGCGGCGGGTAGCCGCCGTAGCCGGCCAGCCGCAAAACGCCCTCCACGGCTGCAAAAAAGAGCAGCGGCAGGGCAAGCGCAACAGCGGTAAAAAGCAGCCGCCTGGACAGCCCGCGCGATGCTGCACTGCCACTCATTGCGCGCGACCGATGAGTGGCGTTGTGAGCGCGAACGATAAGCGCTTCAGGCATGGCACGGCTGTTGGAAATTTCCGACCAGCTTTCATGCGTTTGCCTCGAAAATTAAAGGGTTTGAGCGGTTGCCTGACATGGCCGAGTACACTACCATGCTCAAAGAATAATTCTAGTTACGGGATCGCCGACGATGCGCGCAAAGACCCCTGATCGCCGGCCGCGCCAGCCCGGCCAAATCACAGCCTTTCAGCCGAACGCACTACGCGCTGCCGTGCACCGTGCGCTGCTCGTTTCAGCCGCCACCAGCCTTGCCGTGCCGGCGTGGGCACAGGAGGCAGTGGACGAGGCCGACGACCCGTTCATGGAAGAGGTGATCGTCACGGTTGAGCGCCGCGAACAGAACCTGCAGGACGTCGCTGCAACGGTGCAGTCGTTTTCCAATGACGACCTCCTGAAGCTCGGCCTGAACAGCGACTTTAGCAACCTGCAGTACGCCGTGCCCGGCCTGCAGATTGCCAAGCAGGAAGGCAAGCTCGAGGTGTACCTGCGGGGCATCGGCTCAGCCGACAGCGATTTCTCGTCGGACCCGTCCGTCGCCATTCACTATAACGGCGTCTACCTGCCGCGGCCGCGCGGCATCGGCCCGCTGTTTTTCGATTCCGAACGCGTTGAAATCAACAAGGGGCCGCAGGGTACGCTTCGCGGCCGCAACGCGACCGGTGGCACGATTAACATCATCTCGCGCAAACCGGATTTCGATGCGTTTAGCGGACACATCCAGGGCGGTGTGGGTAACTTTGACGGGCGCGAGTTCGAAGCTGTGCTCAACATTCCGATCAACGAGTCCATCGCAGCTCGTGCGTCCGTGTGGTCGAAGTTTCACAGCGGCCTTTACACGAACGCGTTCGGCGCCTCGGGCGGCGACTTTCGCACGCCCAGTGAGCAGGATGATCTCGCATACCGCGTCAGCCTCCGCTGGTTCCCGACGGAAGACACCGTGGTTGATTTCCAGTACTTCAATGCCGACGTCAAGAGCACCGGCGATCCGGGAGCGTTCGGCGGCCGTTCGCTGGCAAGGGGCTTTGACGTTGACGATCTCGACGATCCCTGGGATCAGTATTTTCGCACCGAGGGCAACTTTGAGCAGGACGTGGAAACCGCGCTCCTCCAGGTGTCCCACGAATTCCCCTGGTTTGGCGTCGAGTACAACGGCTCGGTCAACAACCTGACTGCCTACAACTCCAACGCCTCTCGCGAGTTTCAGCTTGGCTTCAATTTTCCGGGCTCCGAGGCCGAAGGCGATTTCATCGCCTCCGGCGCGAGTCCGTTTGCGAACCTGCTCGTGAACGACACGTTTTCGCAGGCTGACGCGAGCACGTCATACTCCAACGAGCTGCGCTTCTACTCCAACGGAGACGGGCGCCTGCAGTGGACCGCCGGCGTGTTCCAGTTTCACGAGGACTTCAACTACCTGTCGTGGGACGTCGGAAGCGGTCGGTGCGCTGACAGTACCGACTTTGTCGGTGGCTCTTCGCCGGTTGGGCCCAATACCATCAGCTGCTGGCAAAACGGCCTGGGCGGTGAAAACCGCGGCGACGATTCTGAAGTCGACTCGCTGGCATTTTTTGCAGACGCTACGTTCGACATCACCGACACCATCCGCGTCAAGGCGGGTTACCGGTACACAGACGAGGAAAAGATTCAGCGCGACAGCAACGCGCAATACCAGTTTAATTTCAACGCAGATTTCTTCCTGGGCTTTAACCAGATCAGTGAACCGACCGACCTGATCATTGGCGAGCCGGGTTTTCGACTGACGCTGCCGGCCGAACGCCAGTTCGGCGACCTGGTTCCGGGTCAGTCGGCGCTGGAGTACTGGCAGGACGGTATCGCCCGCTACGGCCTTGGCGACAACTGGGGCGACCTGCTGGACGCCTGCAACGAAGGGGTGGACTGCGAGGTCGTCGTGACGTCCCTGTTCGATCCGTCGGGCGAACTTGGGACACTTCGCGCAGACAACAACGTGCGTGACAACTACACCGACTGGCGCCTGGGTGTCGAGTTCGACACAGACGGCGGCAACCTGCTATACGGCACGTTGTCAACCGGTACACGGTCCGGTGGTATCAACCGTCCCCTGGTTGCTCCCGACGGTCGGCAGTTCAACCGCACCTGGGCGCCGGAAGAACTCACGGTGTACGAGTTCGGTTGGAAAAACCAGCTCATCGTCGGTGATTTTCCGTTTCGCCTGAACGCGGCCCTGTTTTACTACGATTACGCAGAGTACGTGGCGCAGGTGCTGGTCGACGTGCCGAACCCCACGCTGACGAACCCGGATGCGACCACCCAGCAGGTGCTTACGGACAACGTGTCCAACGCCGGCATCACCGGCCTGGAAGTCGAGTTCAACGCGGATTTCTGGAAAAACATCAACGTCAACGCAAACCTGCTGTACCTGGACAGCGAGTTCCAGGACTCGGCTATCGTTGATCCGCGAAGCTCCGACAACATCATCGTTAACGTCGACGGCAATGCGCTGCCGAACGTGTCGGAGTGGAACCTCAACCTGCGTGTGTCCCAGTTCATTCCGATCTCCAAGGGCTACATTTCCAGCGTCGACTGGACGGTGAACATGCTCTACCGCAGCGAGTTCTTCTTAAGCCCGTTCAATAACAAGCTCTACTACGCAGGGGACGACGGCTCGCAGATCGAGGTGCCGATCCCGGAGCTCGCCGGCATCCCGATCGACCAGCTTGACCCGGCCATTCCGCTGCCGAATAACAACGGTGACCTGGCGTCCGTGGGTGGCGAGTCCGGCCCGCTGTTTTTCTCGGACGTTGTCGACAGCTTCGCCATCTTCAACTTCACCGCGGGCATGAATTTTGGCGATGATGAGGAATTCCGCATGGACCTGTTCGTTGAGAACGTTTTCGAGCAGGCGATTTCCACAAAGGCGTTTGTGAACAGCTCTGTGAATATCCGCTACCTCAACGCGCCGCGCATTTACGGCCTGCGCTTCCGGGCGCGCTTCGAATAGCGCCACCATGAAAACCCGCGGGGCTCCGTCATGGCGCTGAAGCGCGTCGTAATCGTTGGCGGTGGTTCCGCCGGCTGGATCACCGCTGCGTACATGGATGCAGTGCTGAACGGCGCGCGATCCAAGGCGGTGGACATCAGCCTGGTCGAGAGCGCCGACGTGCCGCGCATCGGCGTTGGTGAAGCAACGGTGCCAAGCCTGCGTGACACGCTGCGCACCATCGGCATGGACGAAGCGCAGTTCATGCGAGCAACGGATGCCACGTTCAAGCAGGCCATCCGCTTCGATGACTGGCTGGAGCCCGGCCACAGCTACTTTCATCCGTTCGATCGCCGGCCTTCCGGCCGCCTGGACCGCGCGGGACTCCGCTGGCTGACCAGCGACCGGTCTATTCCTTTCGCCGAGACAGTGTCGGCGCAACCGGCGCTGTGCGAGGCCGGCCGCGCACCGAAGTTCATGGACAATCGCAGCTTCGAAGCGCCGATTTCCTATGCCTACCATGTCGATGCGGAAAAGCTGGCCGACGCCTTGTGCGAGCTGGCGTGCCGCCGTGGCGTTCGTCACATTGTTGACGACGTGGTCGATGTGGAGGTGGCAGCCGACGGCACGCTGTCAGCGGTGCGCTGCGCCCAGGGTCTGCGACTCGAGGGTGACCTTTTTATCGACTGCACCGGTTTTGCCGCAATACTTCACGGCAAGCGGCTGGGCGTGGACTTTGTCGACTACTCCCAATGGCTGCCTTGCGATCGCGCAGTGGCGATGCGCGTGCCTTATGAGCTGCATTCGCCGGGTGCGCGGCGGCCGTTCACGACGGCCACCGCGCTGTCCCACGGCTGGTCGTGGGATATTGGCCTGGCGGACAGGCGCGGCATTGGGTACGTGTACGCCAGCGAGTTCACCGACGCCGAGGCGGCAGAACGGGAGTTGCGGGCCTTCGAGGGCGCGCATACTAAGGACATCGATGCCCGGCATCTTCAGTTTCGCGTTGGCCGCAGCGCGCAACCATGGCGTGCGAACTGCGTGGCAATTGGCCTGTCGTCAGGCTTCATCGAACCGCTCGAGTCCACGGGACTGTTCCTGGTTGAGATCGCGGTTGCGACGCTGTGCGAGTACTTTCCCTTTGGTGGCGACATGGCGCACGGCGCCGAGCGTTTCAACGCGATCATCCAGGCGCGGTACGAGGAAATCCTGGACTTCGTCGTGCTGCACTACTGCCTGTCACGGCGTGAGGACACGGCCTTCTGGCGAGACGTTCGCCGGCCGGAGCGCATTCCGGAGAGGCTGCAGACGTTGCTGGCCATGTGGCAGCACAAGTCGCCGTCTCTGTCCGACTTTCACGATAACCTGCAGCTCTTCTCACACACGCCTTACGAGTACGTGCTTTACGGCATGGATTTTCTGCGTGAGCGAATCGCCGGCATGCCGGCCGCGTCGCTGCGTGGGCCGGCCGTGCCCGAGTCGATTACGCACACCATCAAGGACGCCTGCAGCAGGCTGCCGGCGCACGATGAGTGGCTGGCACGCCGCACGGGAGCAAAGCCCCTGTAGAGGAGTGTCGGACTAGAAGAGCGTGTAGATAAACGCGCCGAGGACAGACTGCTGGCTCAATACGACTAGCCCGCCGAGCAGTACGAGAATGACGACAATGGGCATCAGCCAGATTTTTTTCCTGGCGCGCAAGAAGTCCCACAAGTCGGCAAACAGTTCGAGCATGTCAGGCAATTTACCTGCTGCGCAGGCGCTTTGCCAACATCGCTATGACATATTGTTGATGCGCTGGGTTGATGCGCTGGGTTGATGCGCTGGGTCGAGGCGTTGGGGCTTGCGTTGCGCCTACACGCGAGCGGCGCGTGTCTGATACGACGCCAGGGCCTCGCGCAGCTTGCTGGCTTCGGCCAGCGCCGCGGCATTGTTGGCCAGGATGATCTGCTTGGCGTCGTTGACGACCTGTTGCATCTGCGTCTGGCTAAGCAGCTGTACGTCGAACATGCCGGCGGTTTCCGGTGCGCGCTCCCGCATCCTGGCCAGCGCAATGCCGGTGTCGGCAGGCGCCATGTCCAGCGCGTCTTCACAGCGGTCAACCAGTTCGGCAAACGCTGCCGGGGTCTGGTTGGTAAACCACACGTCCGCGAAGAGTCCCGCCAGCGCGACGCAACGCGCGTAGGTCGCCCACTCGTGGTCGGCCTCGAGCCGGGTCGGGTCATGACTTGCATCCACGGCAAGGGCAAACTGCTCGGGCAGCCGCCAGCGCGACAGCAGCCAGGCGCCGATTTCGGTGTGGCAGCAGCCAAACTGGTCGCGCTCAAAGGCCTCGATGTCGGCGTGCCGAGACACGTCGCCGGTGAACGCCGAATACGCGTAGGGGTCGAGCGTGTCGACGGCAAGCATGCCGATGTCCTGCAGCAACGCTGCCAGGAACAGACTTTCCTTGTCGCGGAAGCCTGCCTGTTCGCCAAGTTCGCGGGCCGCGATCCCAGCCATGATGGACCGCTGCCAGTAGCGGTTGTAGTTCAGCTCGCCGGCGCGCTTTTGCCGTAGCGAGTTGACGAGGCTGAAGCTCAGCGCCGTCGAGATCGTTGACTGCAGACCAAGCGTGATCAGCGCCCTGCGTACGGTCTCGCAGGCCTTGCTGCGCACGTAGTGGGCGGAGTTCGCAACGCGCAACACCTTGGCGCTTAGCGCCGGATCGAACTCGATGACATCGGCGATCGCGCCCACGGTGACATCGGGATCACGGGCCAGCTCGACCAGCGCCATAGCCACCTTGGGCGGCGACGGCAAGTCGGACAGTCGATCCAGTTTTTCCTGTAGCTCGGTTGGAACGCTCATTGGGGTGCAGGCAGATACCAGAATAGGTTAAATCGCTAAATTCACAATCCAGCTAGCGGCCGCCATCGACGGACCTTGAGGGCTGTTTGGTGGGTGGTACTCAGCTCGCCGCCGGTGCGGGATCGGCGATTTTCTGTTCGAGCCAAAGGAGCCCGGCGAGGGCCGTGAATGCCAGAAAAAACCACAGCGCTGGCAATTGCTTACGGGTGTTTTCGCGATTTCGTGTCACGCTTGAGGGGCGCTGCGATGCGAGCGCCGTGGCAGCCGAGGCTTCGAAATGTCGGTCCGTGCGCCAGGCCTGGGGCGGAAACACGTAGAGGTCACGTGTATGGTCACCGAGTGCAAACCGCTGCCAGCCGGCCTCGGCGGGCCACGAGTAACCACATTGCTGGCCCGGTGCCAACGGCTGGTTGGCTAACGGAAGCGGATTGCCGTTCAGCGTTGCGGTGCCGGTGGCTGCCTCGCCCCACGCACAAAGCTCCAGCCGCCAGTCCGCCTGCGGCAGCGTCGGGCTGCTGGAGAAGCCCAGCGACGCTCGGGGCGTTCGCACACCGTCCAGCAGCGTCTGCCAGTAGCGCGCATGGTCGGCGGCAAAGCCCGCGGTAACGAGCGAATAGCTGTCGGTAACCATTGTTACGCCGAGCCGGCCGCGGCCGTGCCGTTGCCACGCAGCGACTGGCAGCGAGGCCAGGTCGCGCCACAAGACCTGGTCAGGGGCAGCGTCGAGCGTGCCGGCCGAATGGCTGAGCACGGCGTCGGCCAGGCTGCCGCTTGTGAGCTTAACGGTTGGTGACTGTGCGCTGGCCGGCGACAGGGGCGGCCAGGGCAACGCACCCGTTGGCGACGGATCGTCCGGCCGCAGCATGAGCAGCAGGCCGGGTCCGCCCGCGGCGACGGCCCGTGACAGCGTTGCGCGGTCGGCCGCCGACAGCGCGCTCCACTGCCGGCCGTCGACGACGACAAGATCCAGTGACTGAACGACGCTGTCGGTCAGCGGTTCAAGCACGGTTTCCTGCATGCCGAAAAACGTCGTGCGGTTGCGATCCTGGCTAATGGCCGTGCGCAGTGCCAGCGCGGTGCCAGCCTGCCGCGCCCAGCGAACCGCAGCGCGGCTTTCGAACGACGGCGCCGCGAGCAGCATGAGCACGCGCAGCGCCGGCGGTTCAAATACGCTCACCGGCACCGGTTCGGTTGCGATGGGCGTGCCGTCTTCGCGTTCGAGGCGCAGGCCGAACAGCAACCGCCCGGACGCCCGCACCGGTGCCTGCAGCGCGAAGCGGCCTCCGTCGGAAACCGTTTGGCTGACCACGATGTTGCCGGACGGGTCCACGAGGTGCACGACCGCTTGTCCGCCGTCATTGAGATGGACGGTGCCCGTGACAGGCAGCGGCTCACCGGCGGCGAGTCGCCGAGGCCACCACGGCCGAAAAATACCGTCCGGCGCCGGCGGCGGAGAAAAACTTAAGCTCCAATCCTCGACGTCGCGCCACTGCGCCGCTGGCAGGCCACTGCCGAGAATGCGTAGCCTGGCCACGCCGGGCCGTGCGCGTCGAATTGCCGCGAGGTCGCTGACTGGAGTGACCTGCCGCACCTCGCTGTCGGCCAGCGGCACGCCGGGAAGCGCAAACGCGGCCGGCGCGCGCATTGCTTCCTCCAGGTCCGCGTCGGTGGCCCCCGGTGTCAGGACGACAGCGCTGGTGCCGCCGCCGGGCAGCGACGGAGGCGACAGAAAGGCCCACAGGCAAAGCGCGCAGGCGACGTTGAGTACCACTACCAGTAATTTCACCGCCACACTTCGGCGGCGCGGCAGCGTCAGCACCAGGTTGGTTACAACGGCAAAGGCGAGTGCGGTTGCCGCCAGTAACCCGAACCACGAGGGCAGGGCAGCGTTAGAGAAACTGATCAGGCTGTCCACGCGGTTTGCCGGCTAGCGTGACAACGGTGCGAGCGCCCGCTCGCGAAACGCCTGGGTGAGGGGCGAGGGTAAGGCCTCGTCGCCGCCCGGCATGGCAACCTGGCCGTCGAGTCCGCGCCACAGCGCCGCCGACAGTGCCTCGGCACATTCGCGGCATTCGGGATCGGCCTGCAGCGCGTTCACCGCGCGCAGTGCGTCGAGCCACTGGCTGTCGCGCGCCGCGAGCTGTTGCAGCAACGGCGCCGTGCGGGTCACGCTCGCGGGCAGCGTGTCATACGGCTGGTTGAGCGCCTCGAACAGGCGGCGCAGCCGACTGGACTCGCTGTCCTCGGCCGCGCCGGCAAGGCGCGTGCGGCTGTCGATCTCATCGAGTTCGCCGGTGAGGCGGCGTGCCTCGTCCACGGGCGTTGGCTGGAAACCTGTACGCCGCAGGTAGATGCGCGAGCTGTGCTGGACGCGCTTGATCAACTCGAGCGCGCTGTACTCGTACGGCAGGGCGGGGGACGCCTCGGCAAGCCGCAGCTTCAGTTCCGCCTCCCACATCTGAGCCAGCGCCTGCTTGAGCAGGTCTCGCGTGGTGGGATCAAATAGCGTGGCGTGCTCCGCAGTGTCGTGCAGGTGTGCGTACGGCGCGATGGCCGCGGCCGCGTCACCGAACACCGGTATGTCCGGCGTCATCTCCTCGTGGCCTGCGTGATCGTGATCATGCTCGGGGCGTGGCGGCCTGGGCTTTACGGCGGCGTGAGCGGTGTCTTCCTCCAGGCCGTGTTCGTCATCGTCCTCGTGGCCTTCCTCCGACTCGTCTTCGTGCTCGTCCTCGTGGTCTTCCTCCGACTCGTCTTCATGGTCGTCATCATGCTCTTCTTCGTGTTCCGACTCATGCTCGTCGCCGTGCTCCTCTCCGTGCTCGTCTTCGTAGTCGGCAGCGGCCGCCGCGGCGAAATCGACCAGGGCGCTCTCTGCCTCCTCGCCGAGAAACTGGCCGTAGCGCAGTCGCAGTAGTTTCTGGTCAATCGCCAGGTCCTGGGCGCGGTCGGCGAACGTCTGCTCGTCGATCTGGTCGCGCTCCGCGAGCAGCGCTTCGGTATCGATGATGATCTGCCGCTGGCTGCGAAAGTAGTCCGGCATCACGTTGACAGCGACCGAGGCTACCTGCGTAACGTCGAGCACGTCGTCAGCCGGCCAGCGAACAATAAAGGTGCTGGTAGTGGCAACGTTGGGGCTTGCCGGCCGGTTGTCGGTGACCTCCGCAAACACGAACATCTCATCGCCGCGTTCCATGCCAAGCGCCACCAGGTCGAGCGAGCCCTCGGCCGACAGGCTGCGCTTGTCGTCGGAAAGCTGCAGCGCCAGCGGCAGCGATTTCTCACGAAAACGCACCTGCTCGCCCGTGCCGCGCGCGAGGGTGACCCTGGCGTTGGCCGCCGTCAGCCCGTAGTCGTCGGTGGCGCTCAGGGCAAGTGTCAGCGTTGGGCTGTCCGCTGCGGGCGGCAATACCTGGAGCGCTTCCTCCGGTGCGCTGACCGTAATGGCGGGCGGCTCGTCGGGGGTGACGGTAACGCGATGGAAATGACCGGGTAGCTCCGCACCATCGGCGTTGATGCGATAGGCGGTTGAAAACGCCGACCACTCCGGGCTGCGCCAGCGGCCGCCACCGGCGGCCTCCAGCGGCAGATCATCGCCATTGTGGAACACCAGTGAGACTTCGTCAGTGCTGGCAGACAGGGTGATTTCCCAACGCACGCTCGCGTCCGCGTACGTTGAAAAATCCAGTGTTCTCACTACCGCTTCCGGGTGCCCCGTGTAGCTCAGCGGCTTGATTGCGACCGACACAGCGGTAACGGACGCAGTGCGCTCGGACGCCTCTTTCGCGGTGCCCGTACCGCCGAAGCCAAGCACCGCAAGGCCGAGCGCTACAGCAGTGGCAGCAGCGAGCCACCCTGCAGCGGTGGCCGCCGGAAAGGGCGGCAGGGCCTCGCGCAGCGAGTTGCGGTCGTCCAGTTCGCGAAACGCCTCTTCCGTGCGCTTGACCTGCACTCTGAGGAGCAGGTTGTCCGCTGCCTGCTGCTCGGACAGCAGCAACTCCGTGCTGTCAGCCAGCGCGGGAAATTGCCCATCGAGATAGCGCGCCACGGCGCGGGCGTCGATGCGCCGCGCGCGCGCGTCGAGCCGGAACCAGGCCAACACCGCCGCAAGTGTGCCGGCGACAAGCGGCAGTATGGTCATCCCCGTCAGGAAACGTAGCGGTGCCGCTACAACCAGGCCAAGGGAAACAGCCTGCACGCCGGCCATGATGAGCCGCCGGCGGCGCGCCAGGGTGGCGAGGGTCTCGAGCCGCTGTGCTTCAGACATCCGTTACTCCACGCCTCGGCCACGCGCTGAAGACCCGTTCCGTGCACCACAGAATAACGACCAACAGCGCAAACAGCGCGGACAGGCTTTGCCGCGCGTAGGTGTTGCGACGGTCGTCGCTTGCGGCCCCGGCCAGCTGCGCGGCAGACACCGGATGCCCCGGCGGCGGCTCATGCACACGGTCACCTGCAAGTACTGCAAGCAACTGCTCAGGGAAACGCTCCTTGCCGGTCAGCCCGGAGTTCGCTGCCAGCGTCGCCCCGACATTGAGTCGCCGCAGCGAGCCGTCCCACCAGCGCGTGAGTTGCCAGCTGAACGAGATGTCATCCTGCGCCATGACCGCGTGTGCTGGTGGGTTCGCGCGATCGGTGAGCACCGTGCGAGGGGCGTCGGCAGCCTGAAGGGCAGGTATTTCATCGTCGCTCAGCCAGACGGTCCAGTCGGCCAGCGCATTCTCCGCGCCGCGCTCGATGATTGTCACCTGCACCGGTAGCCCCGCGTCCGACCACGCGGCAAGCGCGGCCTGGAACCACCGTGCGTCAGCTTGCCGATTTGCATCGTAGACAATCGTCACCTCGGGAAGCGATGGCGCCGTGTCCCCGGCAGGAGAGGCTAGCCGCCACTCCACGGGCCGCCCCAGCGGCGGCCGCCGCGCGCTAAAGCGTGCGCCGTCAGCAGGCATCACAACGGTCAACGGCTCGCCGGCCGGGAGCGCCGCATCGGCTTCGGCGACGAGGCTCCAGGTATCGCGTGGCGACGCTGCGGGCGGAGGGCCGTCGACCTCTGGAAAACCGTCGGTGAGCCACCGCCACTGCGCGTTGCCCGCATCGGCCAGAGCCCGTGCTTCGTCGAGCGGTACAGCGGGGGACACGGCTACCCAGCCCGACTGCCGACTCGCCCCGCTGGTCGATGGTGTCGTGAAGGGTTCGGCCAGAAGTAGCACTGCCATTGCGAGGAGCAGGCAACGCAGTGCGAGCAGCAGCGGACGATCGACGGCCAGCCGCCGCCAGCGCTGGCGGGTGCTGTTACGAAGGAAGCGGGTGGTCGCGACGTCAATGGTGCGATGCTGCCCCTGCTGCAGTACGTGAATGATCACGGGCAGCGCCAGTGCGAGTAGCGCCAGCAGCGCGCCAGGCCACGCCAGGTTCACGAGGCTCCTCTCATCGGCTCTGGCTCATCGGTTCTGGCTCATCGGTTCTGGCTCATCGGGCCGCGGCCCGGTTCTGCCGGGCGCTCAACGTGGAACGGTAGTTGAGTATTCGCCACACGGCGTCATCGAGCGGCGCCTCAATGACCAGCCTCTCATGAACCACGCCAAGCCGCGCCATCGCGCGCGCCAGGGCGGTTAGCGACGCCGTAATGCGCTGGCGGTACGATTCCCGGTAGGCGCGTGCATCGGCGCGAACCCGCTCGCCCGTCTCTCGGTCGATGAACTCGACGGTGCCCGTGTAAGGGAAGTCGAGCTCGTCCGACGTGACAAGCTGCAGGGTCATCACTTCCTGTCGTGCTGCGCGCAGCCTGCTGACCAGCTTCTCCAGTTCATCGCCGGCCTGGAAGAAGTCGCTGACCACGATCACCAGGCCGGGTTTGCGAAGGTGTTCCCACAGCGCCGGCAGCGCCGTATCGGCAGGCCACGTGCCACGGGCCGACAGGCCCTCCAGCGTCATCAACAGGGCGTCGAGGTGACGGGGACCTGCGCGCGCCGGCAGAAAGTCCAGACCCCTGGCGTTGATGCCCAGCAGCCCGCAGGCGTCGCCCTGCGTCTGCGCCGCCCAGGCGAGGCACGCAACGAGCGACCGGGCGTAGTCCAGCCGCGTCCAGTCAGCAACCTGACCGCTCGGCTGCTGCATTGACGCGGTTGTGTCGAGCAGAAACCACACGTCGAGCTGGCTCTCGCGCTCCGACTGGCGCACGAACACGCGATCCGAGCGTGCATACAGCCGCCAGTCGATCTGGCGCGGATCGTCACCGTGCTCGTACTGGCGGTACTGGTTAAATTCAAGGCCGGCGCCGCGCTGGCGGCTGGTGTGGAAGCCGTGACGGCTCCCCTCTATGGCGGTGCGGGCAAGGAGCTTGAGGTCACGGATGCGCGCCAGGGTGACAGGGTCAAGGTACTGGTGCCGGTTCATGCGTCAACGGGATTGTCCGGCGCTGGCAACTCTTCAAGCAGCGCTTCAACGACGTCGGCGACGCGCTTTTGCTCGGCGTCCGCATGAAAATTCAGAATCACCCTGTGGCGCAGCACGGGTAGCACCATCGCACGGACGTCGTCACGGGTAGCGGCGAAGCGGCCGTGCAGCAGTGCGCGCGCCTTGGCGGCAAGCACCAGCGCCTGGCCGGCACGAGGGCCTGCGCCCCAGCGAATCCACTCGCGCACCGCCTCGCTCACCGCTGGGCCGCCAGGGCGAGTGGCTCGCACTAGCGCATTGATGTACTCGAGCAGGTTTTCGCTCAGGCTTACCTGGCGCGCAAGGTGCTGTAGCGCGAGCACGGTGTCCGCGTCTGCTACCGGCTCGATGTGTGCAGTCTCGGCACCCGTAGTGCGAGCGAGAATCGCGGCTTCCTCTTCCTCTGACGGATAGCCGATTTCAATGTGCAGCAGGAAGCGGTCGAGCTGGGCTTCAGGCAGCGCGTACGTGCCCGCCTGCTCCAGCGGGTTTTGCGTGGCAAGCACGAAAAATGGCGCCGACAGCGGATGCGTGTCACCGGCGTAGGTAACGCTGCGTTCCTGCATTGCTTCGAGCAGCGCGGCTTGAGTCTTTGCCGGCGTGCGGTTGATTTCGTCGGCGAGCACGATGTTGGCAAACACCGGCCCAGGCTCGAACTTGAAGTGGCGCTTGCCGGTGCCGTGGTCTTCCTCGAGAATTTCCGTGCCGAGAATGTCGCTCGGCATCAGGTCCGGGGTGAACTGGATGCGGCGAAACTTCAGCCGCATGGAATCGGCAAGGCTGCGCACGGCGAGCGTCTTGCCGAGGCCGGGAACCCCTTCGATGAGGCAGTGGCCGCCGGCAAGCAAGGTGATGAGCATTTGCTCGATTACGTGCTCCTGGCCGACGATAACCTGGCCGATGGCGCGCCTGATGTCGGCTAACTTGTCTACCAGCGCTTCGATCTGGTCCACGTTGGCGGGCTGCTGTTGAGTCATTTCTGGCTTGCTCAGGAGGTCAGGGCGTACATCACGATGTTGACGCCA
>JBCAXP010000013.1:0-24924 GCA_038533995.1 Pseudomonadota bacterium | reverse complement strand
TCAACGCGTCCGCATGCTTCATTTCATCGATGGATTCCTCGTACTCGTGGTCACCAAGACTCTTCAGCCCCCAGTTCTTGTACATGCGGGCGTGCAGAAAGTACTGGTTGATCGCGGTCAGTTCGTTTTTCAGCACCTTGTTAAGGTGGCCGATGATCTCTGGTTTTCCCTTCATTTAAGTGTCGCTCCGACGCGTCTGATTAGTCTGGACGCACTAGTGTGCTATAGCCGCGCGGTTCGCGCAACTGCTTGATTTTGAGAGCTTTGTGGCCAATGCGACTCATTCGCATTGGCTGGGGGAGAAGGGGTAAGTCAGATAGTGTTCGTGATGACGGGGGCGCCGTTTATGGACAGGTCGCGGTTGCTTTCTTCCAGCACCGCGCGGGCATGTAGCGCGCACTTGCCGCAGCACTGGGCAACGCCGAGGCAACTGCCAAGCTCGCGAACGCGGGTGATGCCTTCGGAGGCAGCCTGGCGAATTTGTCCGTCGGTGACGGCGTTACAGATGCAAACGTACATGCAGAGGCCCTGCGGTTACTTTTTTCCTGTCAGGCTCTACTGTAATTCTAAATGAGAATCATTGTCAATACTGATCTCATTTGTAAACATAACGCCACAGCGCGCCGGACCCTAGATTCTGAAGCCGCCGTGGCGCATGCGGTGGCGCCAGTCCAGCCAGGCCAGGCCCGCGATAAAGCCGCCAACCAGGGTCGCGAGGGTAATCCCCAGCAGCCAGCTGAGCGGCACGCTGTACCGCAGCCGCTCGGCCCGCATCGACAGGGCGTCGTGCTGCTCGCGCAGCGCGGCAAGTTCTGCCCTGCTCTGCGCACTGGTGGCCTGGGCCGCCTGCAGGCCGGTCTGTGCTTCGGTAAGCGCATTGGCCTGCGCCGACAGGTTGGATTGGAGTGAGCCGAGCTGCGTTGCCAGCTCATCGCGCTGGCGCTCGAGTTCCTGGAGCCTGGCCTGCGCGGGCTTCTCATCGGTCAGGTAGCCGGATTTGACCCAGCCCGTCTGCCCTTCTGCCGTTTGCACGCGGGCGTAGTACCGCTGGCTTTCGAGAATCTCGAGCTCCGCGCCGCTGGTCAGGAACTGCAGCGCCTCGCTGCCATTGCCGGGCTCGGTGGTGAGTTCAAGGCGCAGGATGTCTGTGACGTACCTGGTTTCCGCAGACAGCGGCGTGGTCACCGCGAGCAGTACGGCGGCGATGCCGGCGGTGGCCGCGATGGCGTAAGGATTCGTCTTGTCGAATCGTCGAGTCGAACCGTGCATGTGTGGAACCGGTCTGACCTTAAGGAGTCGGTCAGCTTACTGCACCGGTCGCGCGGCGAGGATATGTCGGCTTTCGGCGACAGCGCCGGCTGGCAGCCTCCCAGGCCGTGCTCAGCGTGCCCGTCTGCAATGCGATGCGCTACCATTGTGTTCAGGGACAATTTCTTCCAAAGGCCTGCCTGATGCTGAATCGCGGCACTGTCGCCATGAACCGCAAGCCGGGCCCGGCTGGGCTGCCTTTTGACCGGGCGATACAGTCGCTCACCGTGACCCAGAGCAACTTTACCCGGCTTGATAACCTCGCCGGCACCGTGTTCGTGCGCCAGAAAACCAATCGTGGCGCCGAGGCCGACCACCGGGTTCGGTTGCGGGTGGTAGTGAAGGAGAAGAACACGACGTCAACCCGCGGCTCGACCAAGAACGAGCTTTATCTCACCTACGTCGTTCGAGACATCGGCAAGGGCCACTTTGACGCGTTCTTCTCGGACGTTGAGATCATCTCGACGATTACCATTCGGCCCAACCACCGCTTCGACAAGCTGGCCGCCTTCGCACCGCTCTACGCAGAGTTTGAAGCGCTGGTGAAAAAGCATCGCAACCGCGCCTCGGCGCTCAAGAAGTTCTGCAACGACCACATCGACGAAGTGCACGATTCGCGCGGTGTGCTTGCCGAGGTGGCGACAGATTTTACCGGCATCCGCCCGAAGACCATGCAGCACGAAGTGACGCATGCGCGCATGGCGCAGGGCCAGACGGTGACGCAGCTCGAAAATCTGCTGGACGAGTTCAAGGCGGAGTCCCGTCGCCCGGCAAAGGGCAAGTCTGCGCATGACCGTGCGTTCAAGTGGATTGATGCCATTTTCCGCGTCTGGGATACGGATGTTGGCAACAAGGACCACCGGAAAATCGTCGAGCACGACTGTCTCTTTATGATAAAAATGTACGAACACTTCGTACTGCGCCTGCCCGAGGCTGCCGACGCGCTTTCGCCAACGATCGTCGATGAGCTGACGTTTCTGGCAATGCACGAGCTCAGTCAGCCTCCACCCTGGAACTGAACCCGCACCGCGCACGAGGCTAGCGCAAATAAGACAAACCGGAGAACAAGAAAATGACAGACAACCCGTATGCAGCGCCAGAGGCCAATGTCGACGCGCCCCCTCCATTGGGCAACGAACACCGGCTTAACGACCCGCGGTCAGTGCCGGCCGGCCGTGGCTGGGAGTGGATTGCAGGCGGCTTCCGCTACTTCGCTGCCAACCCCCTTCAGTGGATCCTGGCGCTGCTGGCATGGTTTGCGGTGCTCATCGGATTGTCGCTGTTGCCATTGATCAACCTTGTCACCTCCGTGATCACGCCGGTGATGGTTGGTGGCTACATGATGGGCTGCGATGCCGAAGACCGCGGCGAGGGCTTCGAGGTGTCACGGGCCTTTTCCGGCTTTCAGCAATCGACGACGGAGTTGTTTATTGCCGGCGCGCTTTACCTCCTCGGCACCATAGTGCTTGTCGTCATTGCCATGGTTCTGATTTTTGTTTTCGGCGGCGCCGGCGCCCTCGCCGTGGCTGCCGGGGGTGACGCCGCCGGCGGGGCGATTGCGCTTGGCGGCATTGCCATCGCCGTTCTCCTGACCGTTGGCTTAAGCGTGCCGCTCCTGATGGCGTTCTATTTTGTGCCGCCGCTCATCGCGCTGGCCAAGATGAAACCGGTGCCCGCGATCAAGCTCAGCTTTGTGGCCTGTCTTCGGAACATACTCCCATTCCTCGTCTTCGGCCTGATCCTCATGGTGCTCTCAGTTCTGGCGATTATTCCCCTGTTCATGGGTTTTCTCGTGCTCGCACCCGTGATGATTGCGTCGGTGTATACCGCGTACAAGGACATCTTTCTTCTCGAGGACACCGCGCCGCTTGGACCGGCACGGTAGCAGGGTTGCTGCAGCCACCAGCGTTCAACAAGGACTGAACCGAACCATGACACGACAGCTTTTGGCCGCCCTTGGTGCGTGCCTGCTCGCCGCCTGTGCCAACGCGCAGATGACCATGAACATCACGGTGCCGGCCGATACGCCGCCCACCGCCACGGTGTATGTTGCCGGCAGCTTCAACAGTTGGGACCCCGGCAACCCGGCGTATGCGCTTGCTCCGCTGTCGGGCGACGTGTACACGATTACCCTGCCCGGGTCGGTCACCGGCGTCATCTCGTTCAAGTTCACGCTGGGGTCGTGGGAGTCGGTGGAACTGGACGCCAATGGCTTCGACGTGCCCAATCGCGTGGCCATCGTGCCATCAACCGGGCCGTCCACCTACGAAGGCACCGTGGCTAACTGGCGCAACGACAACGAATGGCCGCTGCCAAACTCCACGGCTACCGATTCCGTTTCCATGCTGGACAGCGCCTTTTCGATTCCCCAGCTCGACCGGACCCGCCGCATCTGGCTTTACCTGCCGCCGGACTACGCTTCGACCAACAAGCGCTACCCCGTGCTCTACATGCAGGACGGGCAAAACGTGTTTGACGCCGCCACCAGCTTTGCCGGCGAATGGGAGGTGGACGAAACGCTGGACGCGCTGCACGCGGAGGGTCACTGGGGCGCCATCGTGGTCGCCATTGCCAACGGTGAAGGCAGCCGCGCGGACGAGTATCACCCGTGGCCGAGCGCGTTCGGCGGCGGCGAGGGCGATCTTTACCTGGACTTTATCGTCGACACGCTGAAGCCGTACATCGACGCGAACTATCGCACCCTCGCCAACCGGCGCAACACCGGCATTGGCGGTTCGAGTTCGGCCGGCGTCATTTCGCAGTACGGCGCGATACGCGAGCCTGACGTCATCGGCCGGGTGCTGTCCTTCTCGCCCGCGTTTTTCGTGAACCCGCAGATGTACGACGCGGCACGCGCGCTGACGCCACCCGCACTGCCGTCGCTCTTCACCTTTGTCAGTGGCCTGAACGAAACTGCCGGCGGCCAGCCGCCCGGCGTGTTTGCGCAAGCGCAGAATGACATGGTGCAGGCGCTGGCAGACGCCGGCTTTGACGTGAACCAGCACGTTCGATCACTACTGCCCGTGGACGGCACTCACTCGGAAGGCTTCTGGGCGCGCGAGTTTGGCGACGCGTTTGTGTGGCTGTTCGACAGCTCGGTGGACAGCGACAGTGACGGCGTGCCGGATCTTGCGGACAACTGCAGCGACGTTGCGAATGCGGATCAGCGGGACACCAACGGCGACGGCTTCGGCAACGCCTGCGACGCAGATCTCGACAACGACTGCGTGGTTAACTTTGCCGATCTCGGCACGATGAAGTCGGTGTTTTTCACGGGCGATGCCGACGCCGATATGGACGGCGACGGTGCGGTGAACTTCAGCGACCTCGGATTGATGAAGGCGGCGTTTTTCGCAGCGCCCGGCACGAGTGGCGTGTCCGACGAGTGCAGCGCTTTACGCTAGCGACAAAGTCCAAGGCAGGCTCAGCACTCCGACTCAGTCCATTTCGCGCCGGCGCATCGGCATGGTGTCGATGAGGGCATAGAGTTCACTGAGCGGCACCGCAGCATCGGCACGATGCTTGACCGTGCCGTCCTTGCCCACGAGTAGCACCGCGAACGCGCCCGCCTCGACGGCCAGTGCCTTTCGCAGCGCGCTGGCATCGTCGGCGCCCAGGGAGCGGTCTGCTTCTGCCAGCGTGGCGCCGTCGTCCAGTGCAGCAATGAGCGCCATGTCGCGATCCTCGAAGTCTGCGCGACTCGCCGCGACCTGCCGGACCATGGTGTCGACATCGGTGCCGTCCGCTGACCCGCCGCTGATGATCAGCAGTCGTTTCTTCCACTGATAGGCCGACAGCGAGAATGGCGCCGGCGCCGCGTAGGCCTCAACGCTCTCGACGCGCATCTCGAACGGCCCGTCCTGCTTGTCGTAGATCATCAGCCCCATGCCGGCGATGCGTGCCGGATCCGGTGGCGGCCCTTCTAGCTGGTAGCCGCGGAACTTGGCTTCGAACGACTCGAACGGCAATTCCACCGTGGTCCAGGCTCCTTCCTGGGTGTCGAACTCAGCCCAGAAGCTCACCTGGCGTCCCCGCCACCGCGCATCCGTGGCGAGCCGCCACGTGTAGCGCCGGCCGTCACCCATCACGCGCAGGCGCAGTCCGGTGTATTCGGACAAATCCAGGCTTAGTGGCCCGGTGCGAATCGAACTGAAGCCACCGCCGTTCGTGTTGGTGCGGCCAAAGAACGTCAGCCGGTTCGGCTGCACGGCAAAGTCACCGTCGCTGCGCCCGCCCATCACGTTGTCGTTTAGCACGTACCACTGCAGGTCGGTGCCGTCAGTGAAGTCGGTTATCGTTCGTTCGTCGCCTGGCGCCTTGTCGGCGGAAAAACCGGTATGTGACATTGCCAGAAACCCCAAGCAGAGCCCGATACAGGCCCGAAAACTGAACAAGAGCGGCCGTCGCCTCATCGATAAGGTACTCAGAGCGTAGCGGATAGCGGCGCGCCGTGCGCTGCTGGGCTTCCCAGTGTGCGCGGAGGACGGCGGCTGTGCCAGTGACTAGTTGATGTAGCTGGGCGGGGCGACGGTGTCGATCATGAAAAGCCCGTCGTACTCCTCCGCCAGGCGCAGCGTCGTCTGGAACTCGCCCCACGCCCATGTCGGCGTTTCTTCGTTAATCCACTCATGGCCGGCGGTCGCCGGTGCATTCTCAAGATCGAGGAACAGCCAGCGCAGGCGACGGGAATAGAAAATCGCCTCAAGGCTGCGATTGAGCGGCGGAAGAATCGTGCGAATCTCGCGGTCGTTGAACGCATGGGTTCCGCGGTACATGTAGAAGCCAACGGTGTACATCTGCGCCTCGAGCTGATCGTGCACGAGCTTGCCCATGTTGCCGTCGGGAACAAAGCCTGTGCCGCGATGGCGAAGGTGCGCGTTGTGCGCCCACGCGATGATCTTGTCGTCCGGATAGATTTCTTCCTTAAGCGCAATCAGGTTGAGTGCCATGCCGGCATCCCGGGCGGCCCCGCCGGCGCCTTGCTCAAAGAGATTTGCGAACTGCTCGGCGTTGTAGGGCGTTGTGCGCAGGTACTGGGCAGCGATCAGCACGTCGCGCCGGGTGAACTCACCGTCGGCGGTCACCTGGTCGATGCTGGCCAACAGCTCGTCGGCCATCACTGCGTAGTCGTTGCGGATGTCCAGCAGCGTATTGCGCAACGTGTTGAGGAATAGATCACTTGGGCCGCTTGCGTTCGCGACGTCCTGGATCAGCGTGAGGTATTCGAACTCAATCGTATCGACTTCGAGCGCGCGTTCGGGCGACAGCTTCTGGAACAAGGCAGCCGTTCTGGTGGCGCGTTGAAGGGAGCGAATGCCGCTCGCCTGCACATCGAAGCCAGTAACTCGCAGCGGCCGAGTTGTGGCTTGCGTTTCGCGTACGTACTCGAAAAGTTCGAGTACCGTCTGCGTGCTCCAGACTGAAAACACGCACGTCCTGAAGGCGTTTTCGGCGGTCAGACTGTCGTCCGGCGCGTCTTCGATGATTTCCTGGCTGAGTTCGCAGTCGAAGAGGCCAGCCTCAAACGCCAGCACGTCGTAGCCCTGCTCTTCGTGCAGGTAGCGAATCAGCCGCAGCTTTGCCTGCGAATACTCTTCGACACCGTGACTGCTCTCGCCAAGCAACACGAGTGACTTGCCGGCGAGCAGGGGTTCGAAGAATTCAAGGTCGGAGAAGTCCTCGTCTTCGCTCAGCGAACGGACAGTTTTGGCGTTGTCAGCGAACCAGCGCGTTGCATCGGCGTCGATCAAGGCCTCATCGGAATCTTCCGGTGTGAGGAGTTCAGCGTCGGTCAGGAGTCCACTCGGCTCATTTACAGGCGCTGGGACGGGTTCCGGAGCTGCCACTGGCGGGCTGGTAGCCTCACCGCCCGACCCACCGCCGCACGCGCTCAGAAGCACCGTGAGCAGCGACGCCCACAGCACGGAAAACGACGCGCTCGTCGCTGTCTTCGAGGTACGTTGCGTACGGCCGATGCTTAAACCGGGTCTACCCATACAATCGTATTTGCCACGTTACTCGGGCAAACGCAACTTGATAGAACGTTCCGGCTAAACTCCGTTTTCGCTTTTAATCCAATGCGACTACGCAGCCGCCTGAGTAGTTACGCGTCGTTGCGCATACTGCCGGAATTCACGATGACTGAGCAATCAGACCCCTTCCAGGAGCTCTTCAACGATCCTGAGCACGCCGCCCGCTACGCCGAAGGCCCCGCCAGGTTTGTGCCGGGCTTTCATTCCTTGCACCGCATGGCCAGCGTTCTCATTCGGGAGACTGCGCCGCCGAACGCGCATGTGCTGGTGCACGGCGCGGGCGGCGGCCTGGAGTTGGAGGCTTTTGCGACGGAGCATCCGGGGTGGACCTTTGCTGGCGTGGATCCTGCAAAACCGATGCTCGATGCGGCCAGGGCGCGACTGGGCGACCTCAATGAGCGTGTGTCCCTTCACCATGGCTATGCCGAGGACGCGCCGATGGGGCCCTTTGACGCCGCCACCAGTTTTCTTACGCTCCACTTTCTGAACGCTGCTGATCGACTCGAAACGGTGTCTGAGATCGTCCGCCGTCTGAAGCCCGGTGCTCCATTTATTACCGCGCATTGCAGTTTCCCCCAGGACCCTGCACACCGGGACACCTGGCTTGCCCGGCATCGGGAGTTTGTCATCGCCTCGGGTGTCGACCCGAAAGACGCCGAGCAGGCTCGAAAAGACATCTCGGAACGCCTTGCCGTGTACGACCCCGAGATCGATGAAAAGATCTTGCGAGACGCCGGCCTGTCGGACGTCACGCTCTTCTACGCTGCATTCACGTGGCGGGCGTGGGTTGGGCGCGCTGCCTGAGGCTCGCCAACTAACCTGCGCGACGCCATCGCTCAAGATTCAGAACAGTACGAACTTCCTTGGGTGATCAGACACGCCGATCCAGCCGCCTCAACGCAATGGCTTCCCCAACGTGCCGTGCCTGCACGGCGCCGGCGCTGTCCATGTCAGCAATGGTCCGAGCCACTCGCAGCACGCGCTGGTAAGCCCGGGCAGATAAGCCAAAGGTCTCCATCGCCTGTTCAAGCAAATCCATACCCTCCGGGTCGGGTTGGCACATCGCATTGATTGCGTCGCCCTGCAGGCTGGCGTTGAGGCAGCCGCCACGTGCCAGCTGTGCTCGCCGCGCGGCTTCTACCCGCGCAGCAACATCCGCGCTGGCTTCCCCGGGTGATGCATCCGGCCGCAGCAATTCCTTTCCCGGTCGCGGCACCTCGACGTGCAGATCGATGCGATCCAGTAGCGGACCCGAGATGCGATTGCGGTATGCCTGCACGCGATCCAGGCTGCAGTTGCACTCGCCCTGCGGATCACCCAGGTAGCCACACGGACACGGGTTCATGGCAGCAACAAGCTGGAAGCGACAGGGAAACGCGCTCTTCCGTGCGGCCCTTGCAATCATCACCGTGCCTTCCTCCAGCGGCTGGCGCAGCACTTCCAGCACGCTGCGCTTGAACTCCGGCAACTCGTCGAGAAAAAGCACGCCGTTGTGCGCCAGGGAAATTTCGCCAGGCCGCGGCGAGGCACCACCGCCGACCAGCGCCGCGCCCGATGCGGAATGATGCGGACTGCGGAACGGACGGGACAACCAGCGTGACGGGTCGAAGCCCTCGGGACTGATCGACGCCACCGCCGCGGTCTCCAGCGCCTCGGTGGCGTTCATTGCCGGCAGGATGCCGGGCAACCGTGAAGCGAGCATGCTCTTTCCCGTGCCCGGCGGGCCGATGAAGAGCACGCTGTGTCCGCCGGTCGCGGCGATCTCCAGGGCACGGCGAGCGTGCTGCTGGCCGCGCACGTCGGCAAGGTCGGGATAACGGCCATTGTCGGACCCGTACCCGCACCCGTTGTGCACGGGCAACCGCTCAAGGCCGGAAATGTGCGCGCACACCTGTGCAAGGTTGTCCGCAGCAAGCACGCGAACACCGTCGGCCAGCACCGCCTCGTCGGCATTGGCCCGCGGCAGCACCATGGTGCGGTTGGCGTCGCGGCACTTCACCGCCGCCGGCAGCGCACCGCGAAAGGGCCGCAGGTCGCCGCCGAGGCCGAGCTCACCGTAGTACTCGGTGCTGTCGTCGCTGTCGACGGAGATCGCGCCGACGGCCGACAGGATGCCAAGGGCAATGGGAAGATCGAAGCGCCCGCCTTCTTTCGGAATGTCGGCGGGCGCGAGGTTCACGGTGAGGCGCCCCTGCGGAAAGCTGAAGCCGCTGTTCTTCAGCGCCGAGCGAACCCGCTCCCTGCTCTCCCGAACGACCGCTTCGGGCAAACCCACAAGCAGGAACTTGGCCAGCCCGCCGCCGGTGTGAACCTCAACGGTGACCTCGGGCGCGTGGACGCCCACGCCGGCCCGGCTTAAGAAGGTTGCGAGCATGCCGTTTTTCCTTCCGTGGAGACAGCATCGTAGGGCTTAACCTGCGGGTGGATCCTCGAACTCGGCTTCCAGGTCGGCGAGCCGCTTGGTCAGCGCGTCCAGCTTCTCGCGGGTGCGGGCGAGCACGGCGCTTTGCGTATCGAATTCTTCCCGGGTGACCAGGTCAAGGCGCGACAGCGCGCCGGAAAGCCCGGCGCGCAGGTTTTTTTCAAGATCAGCGCCGGCGCTCCTGACCGTCTCAGGCACGCTTTCGGCCAGCCGCCGGGCGATGTCATCAAGCATTTTCGGATCAAGCATGGGGCGCCTCTGCTGCGACAAATTCCTGCTGCCATTTTACCTCACGCGGACACTCGCACGGTGCGCAAGTCCGGACAATATTCCAGTTATGGGGGCACAAAACCGCCGGATTTGGAGGCTGGCCCTTAAACACCTCGCGCAAATTCGGTATTCTGCGGGCGCGCGTCCAGCTGGGCCGCCGTCCAACCCCGAGGTTCCATCGATGAAACTGATTACCGCCATCATCAAGCCCTTCAAACTCGACGACGTGCGCCAGGCACTCGCCGACGTGGGCGTGCAAGGCATCACAGTGACCGAGGTCAAGGGCTTCGGGCGCCAGCGGGGCCATACCGAGCTCTACCGGGGCGCGGAATACGTTGTTGATTTCCTTCCAAAAATGAAGATCGAGGTCGGCGTCGACGACAGCATCGCCGAGCAGGTGGTGGAAGCGATCGTCAGCACCGCGCGCACCGGCAAAATTGGCGACGGCAAAATCTTCGTCACCAGCATCGAGCAGGCCGTGCGCATTCGAACCGGCGAAACCGGCGCAGAGGCCATGTAGCTATTCGCACCTTGCGCCCGGGTCGTCTACCATCTCGGGTTATGCACAGCCAATCAAACTTGATTTTTCATCGGCTTGTGACCGGCCTCCTGCTGGTCCTGATTTACGCCTTACCGACTGCCGCCCACGCCGACCGTGAGGTATTCCGCTCGGTGGACAGCGAGGGCAACGTCGTCTTCTCGGACACCCCGCAAGACGACGATGCCAACCGCATCGTGGTACGCACCAGCCCGACCCGCCCCCTGTCGCCGTCCGCTACGCGCTCCGCGGGCGACCCGCAAAGTGACGCTGCCGAAGAACAGGACACCGAGGACGAGGCAACGGTGCAGCAGCAGGCCGCTTCGATGGAGGCGCAGCGCGCGGAAAACTGCGAGCGCGCAACAAGTAACCTCAACAAGCTGCAAACGGCGCGGCGAGTGTACGACCCGCTGCCCAACGGCGAACGCCGCTACCTGAACGACGAAGAGCTGGAGCAGCGCAAGGCACAAACGCGCGCCGACATCCAACGCTGGTGCGGCGGCTAGCCTGACGACACGACAGATTCGCGGACACCGTGCCGGACACCGTCAACGACAACCTTGCCGACACCGACAGCTACCTGCCGGACTTCTGCGCCGGCGGCATGGCGCTCGCCATCGTGTTGCTTGCCGAGCTCGTCGCCATCATTCTCACCCTTGCCCGGCACCCGGTGGTGCTCGACTTCTGGGCGGATCTCGCGCGTACGTCGATGTTCCTGCTGTGGATCGCGCTTTTAAGCACGTTTGTGATGTGCCGCGCCCGCGGGTGGCTCGGCCGCTTTGACGCCGCCGGCGTAACCGGCGCCAGCCTGGCGCTACTCGTGGGCACGACGGCGGCCGTCTCCGAAGGCGCGTACTGGCTCGGGCAATTTTTCTCCGCGCCCGGCGACACCGTGTCCGGCGTTTTCCCCGCCAGTCACCAGGGTTTCCTACTGCGCAACGTTACGATCAGCGCGGTGGTCACGCTGCTCATGCTGCGCTACTTCTACGTCGCCCATCAGTGGCGGCGCAACGTGCAGATGGAAGCCCGCTCGCGCATCACGGCGCTGCAGGCGCGCATTCGTCCGCACTTTTTGTTCAACAGCATGAACACGATTGCGGCACTCATCGAGGTGAGCCCGGAGAGCGCGGAGACCGCGGTCGAGGACCTGAGCGATCTGTTCCGCGCCAGCCTGGACGACTCGCGCCAGCTCATTCGCATTCGCGAAGAGTTCGAGACGGTGAAGGGCTACGAGCGCATCGAAAAGCTGCGCCTCGGCGACCGCCTGCAGGTCGACTGGCAAACCGACAACGTGCCGGCTAACGCTCTGGTGCCTGCCTTAAGCATCCAGCCGCTGCTGGAAAACGCTATTTATCACGGCATCGAGCCGCTCGCCGAGGGCGGCACGATTTCCATTAGCGGCCGGCGCGATGGCAACAACGTCACTATCGAGATCGCTAACCCGGTGGCAACGCGGCCGCGTGACAGCGCCCACCAGGGCAACCGCATGGCGCTTGCGAACATTCGCCAGCGCCTGGAACTCAACTTTGGCGGGCGCGCGCGGATGGACATTCAGCACACGGAAGACCATCACCGGGTCACGCTGGTTTTCCCCTACCAGGAAGCGGAATCGTGAAAGTTCTCGTGGTCGACGACGAGCAGCCGGCGCGTACGCGACTGGTGCGCGTGCTGCAGCAGATGGAAGACTGGACGGTGGTCGGCGAGGCCGCCAACGGCCAAGAGGCGCTGGCGCTTTGCGACACGCAAAAGCCCGACATCGTGCTAATGGACATTCGCATGCCCGGCATGGACGGCATCGAGGCGGCGCGGCACCTCAGCGCGCTGGAGGATCCGCCGGCAGTGATCTTTACAACGGCCTACGACGAGTACGCGGTGGACGCGTTCGACGCGCAGGCGGTCGGCTACCTGTTGAAGCCGGTGCGACGGGAGCGCCTGGCGCGCGCGCTGCGCCATGCAGCCCGGCCCACGCGGGCTCAGCTCGCAGCGGTGGCTGGCTCCTCCGACACACCGCAGGCGCGGGCTCACATCTGTGCCCGCGAGCGCGATACACTCAAGCTTGTGCCAATCGAGGAGATCATCTTCTTTCTGGCCGACCAGAAATACACAACGGTGCGCCACGACGGCGGCGAAGTGCTCATTGACGAACCCCTAAAGGCACTCGAGGAAGAGTTTGCTGACCGCATGCTGCGCATTCACCGCAATGCACTTATTGCCGTCAACCGCATTGACGGCCTTACCAAAACCGATGATGGAGGCCTCGCCGTCGTGCTGCGTGGCTGCGACAGACACTTAAGCGTCAGCCGACGGCATGCGCCCGAAGTGCGGCGAAAAATTCGACTGGCAGGATCTTAAGAATGACCAAACCCGACACCCTGCGCATTGCAACCCGCGAGAGCCGCCTTGCCCTGTGGCAGGCCGAGCACGTCGCTGCACGACTGCGTGCTGCACACCCAGACCTCACCGTGGAACTGGTGCCCATGACGACCAAGGGCGACCAGATACTGGACCGGTCGCTGTCGAAGATCGGCGGCAAGGGCCTTTTCATCAAGGAGCTGGAAGTTGCGATGCTGGAGAACCGCGCGGACATCGCGGTGCACTCCATGAAAGACGTGCCGGCGGACATGCCGCCGGGCTTTGCGTTAGGCGCCATCCTCGACCGGGAGAATCCCCAGGACGCCCTCGTGTGCAAGACCCACTCGCAGTTTGACGACCTGCCGGAGGGCGCGGTCGTGGGCACCTCAAGCCTGCGGCGCCAGAGCCAGCTGCTGAACCGGCGGCCAGACCTGATCGTCAAACCCCTCCGCGGAAACGTCGACACCCGCCTTGCGAAGTTCGACGCGGGCGAATTCAACGCGATCATCCTCGCCGCCGCGGGCCTTACGCGCCTCGAGCTCAAAGAGCGCATCGCGCAGGCGCTGCCCGTCGATCAGTGCATTCCCGCGATCGGTCAGGGCGCTATCGGTATCGAGTGCCGCGAAGGCGACGACACGGTGCTCGGCCTGCTGTCGGTGCTGCACGATGACAAGACCGCGCGGGAAGTCACCGCCGAGCGTACGCTTAATGCCGCCCTCGGCGGATCGTGTCACTCCCCAATTGCCGGCTTCGCGACCACGAGCGACGCGGGGCTGGCGCTTGTCGGTTACGTGGGCGATGCCTGCGGGGCGAACGTTGTGCGAGCGGACGTCAGCACCAACGATCCAATTGCCGACCCCGAAGCGCTCGGCAACGAGCTGGCCGAGGTCATGAAGTCACGCGGTGCGCTCGAGATTCTCGCGTCCGTCGAGGCCGCCCAATGACAGACAGCTCTCTCGAGGGCGTATGCGTTCTGGTAACGCGCCCCGAGGCGCTGGGCGGGCCGCTCGCGCAGCTCGTCGCCGACGCTGGCGGCGAGGCCATTCGCCAGCCGGCGGTCGAGATCATTCCCGCTGACGACATTGACGCGATTGGCGAACGCCTCGCGGACGACGGGCCGTTCGACATTGCCGTGTTTGTAAGCGTAAACGCCGTGACCTTCGGCCTGGACGCCGTGCCGGATGACGAAGAGGAAGACGGCATGCCGCTGCTCGCGGCCATCGGGCCGGCCACGCGACGCGCGCTGGAGAACGCCCGTCGCTGCGACATCAGTCCGGCCACCGGCTACACCTCCGAAGCACTGCTCGCCGAACCCGAACTCCAGGACGTCGAGGGCATGCGCATCGTGATCGTGCGCGGCACGGGCGGCCGGGAATTGCTGTTCGAGGAGCTCGATCAGCGGGGCGCGCTGGTGCACATCGCCGAGGTGTACGAGCGCCGCGCGCCGGAGTCGATGCCCGACGATGTGCTGCAGAAGCTGGCCGACGGAAAAATCGATCTCATCACGGCAACCAGCGTCGAGATCCTCAACAATATCGTCGCCAGCGTGGATGGCGAGGTCGCCGAGGCTTTGCTGGACTGTCAACTGGTTACGGCCAGCAGCCGTGTGGTACAACGTGCCGGCGAGCTTGGCTTTCGACACCCCGCACTGCTGGCAGGCGCCCCGGACGACGGCGCGCTGCTGGCGTCCATGCAGGCCTGGCAACAGCAGCGTTTGCAAAACGCGCCGGCCAGCGTGGTGGAGCCTGAATCAACCCAGGCGCAGCCTGAATCAACGATGCAACAGGAACCGTCGATGACGAAGCAAGAAGCAGCTGGCGAGCCGCAAGGCGATTCACCGGCGCCAGTCCCGGCGCCGGCCGAACCGGCACCGGCCGAAGGCTCAGGCGGCGGCAAAGCGCTGGCCCTCCTCGCGCTGGTGGTCGCACTACTCGCCGGCGCCGGCACTGCCTACACCTGGTCACAGCAGAAAAACCTTGCCTCCGGGCTGGACGCAGCCAATGCCGCTGCCCTCGCTGACGCGCAGGCGGCCGTCAATGAGGCGCAGTCCGTCGCCGACAAACTGATGGCGGATCTCGCAGCGGCAGACCGCCAGACCGAGGATGCCACTGCCGACATCGAGGCCAAAGTTGCCACTGACATCGCCGGTATCGAAGCGTCGTCCGCGCAGCTACGCGCCGCGCAGCAGCGACTGACCTCCGGCATTGAAGACAACAGCAACGCAATCGACAGGATGTCCGGCCGCATCCAGAGCACCGAGGCCGCCATCGACACACTGCGCGGTGTGTCGGCAACGGTGCGCCAGTCGTGGATTCTGGCGCAGGCCGAGTACTTCATGGTGACCGCGAACGACGCGCTGCAGCTGTCCGGCAATCCGGACGTTGCGCTCGCGGCACTGCAGAATGCCGACGCACGTTTGCAGGAACTGGGCGATCCGGGTTTGTCGCAGACGCGCGCTGTGCTGGCCCAGGAGATATCCGCACTTCGCGCCATGCCAAAGCCCGACATTGAAGGCATCGTGCATGAGCTCGGCGGCCTGGCCGCGCGTGTCGATCAGTTCGAGGTAGCCAATGAGCTGCCAAGCCGCTATGGCAGCGACACCGAGCGCGAAGCCGAAGGTGAGTCGGCGTGGGAGCGCGCCAAGTCGGTGGTAAGCGCCGCGGTACGCGACACCGTTAACGTGCGCAAAGCCACCGCTGAGGACAAGCCGCTGCTCGCGCCGGAGGAAGTGTTCTTCCTTCGCCGCAACATCGAACTCCAACTGGAAGTGGCGCGGTTGTCGGCGCTTCGCGCAGAACCGGCGGTGTATGCCGAAAGCCTGCGTTCGGCCCGCCGGTGGCTCACGAACTGGTTCGACCCCGAAGACTCCGCAGTCGGCTCTGCCGTCGAAGCGCTGACCCGGCTGGAGAGCCAGGACATCAAGCCGGCATTGCCCGACATCTCGGCGTCGCTGCGCGCCCTGCGTTCCGCTCCGGTGCAGCGTGGTGACAGCGGATGATGCGCTACGTGGTTTTCGCGCTGCTGATTTTTGCAGCGCTGATCATGGCTCCGCTGGTGGCCAACCACCTGATGGAGGACAACGGCTACGTGCTGATCCGCTTCATGAACTGGACGCTGGAAAGCTCGGTGCCGGCGCTGGTTGTCATGCTCGTGGTGTTCTACGTTGTGGTTCGGCTTATCGGCGCACTGCTACGCGGCACCTTCGGAATCGGTAAGGCGACCAGTGAGGTTCGCCGGCGCATGGCGCGAAAGCGCACCCACGAAGGGCTCACGCAGATTTCCGCAGGCAACCTGCAGCAGGGTGAACGTGCGCTTGTCCGCGCCGCGCCGCTGAGCGATGCGCCGCTTGTGAACTATCTCGGCGCCGCCCGCGCCGCACAGCTGCAGGGTGCATACGACCGCCGTGACCGGTGGCTGCAGCTGGCGAGCCAGGAATCGGACGACAACGCCTCCGCTGTGCTCCTCACGCAGGCGGAGCTGCAGATGGAAAACGGGCAGCATGAAGCGGCGCTGGCCTCCTTACGGAAACTCGAAGAGACCGCCCCGGGTAACGCGAAGGGACTCAGTCTGCTCGCGCATCTTTACGCGGAGCTCGGTGAATGGCGTCAGCTCGGCGAGCTGATGCCGCGGCTGCAGAAGAATCCCGGAGTTTCCGCGGAAACGTTGGCGGACTGGTCGCAACGATCGTACGAAGCCGTATTCACGGAAGCCGGCGCCAGTGGAAAGACCGGCTCCGTGCACGCTGCCTGGAACCAGATGCCGCGCGCCATGCGCAAGAAACCCGAGATTGCAGCGGCATACGTAAAAAGTCTGGCGGCAACCGGCGACAGTGCAGCCGCGGCTGCGGTCATCGTGAAGCAGCTAAAGCGTGCGTGGAATGCGGACCTGGTCACCGAGTACGGTCAGCTGGAGCTGGAAGACACGAGTGCGCAGCTCGCACAGTGTGAGACCTGGCTGAAGGCCCGCGCGAAAGATCCCGCCTTGCTGCTTGCCGCCGCGCGGCTGGCCATTCGCGCCAAGCTGTGGGGCAAGGCGCGTAGCTATCTGGAGTCGGCGATCGAGGTCGAGCCGTCGGTGGAAGGCTACGACGCCTACGGACGGTTGCTTGAGGAGCTGGGTGAAACGTCGCTCGCCAGTGAGGCGTTTCGCAATGGGCTGACGCTCGCTACGGGCTCTTCGACCGAAATCGTCGCAGTCACGGAGAATCCGGCGGACGAAGACGCTTCTGCCGAATCGAAGGGCGCCGAGTCGTAGCAGTTTTCTTGCCCGACGAGCCTCGCCTCCCCGCGACAAATACGCATCGGCAGTGCAGGTGGAGAACGCCAGTTGCTGGATGACCTCGCGGAAGGCCTTTTCAGGCTCCTGGGCCGACTTTTTGTAGAGGTCGTCGTCGAGCTTCTAATCAAGGGCCCAGGCTATCTTATTGTGCGAGCGTTCTCGAAGGGGTCCGTTGACCCGGATGGCTGGAAGGCGGTTATTGTTGGCTTACTGTTCTGGCTGCTCGTTGGTTTCGCAGTCTACTTTGTCTTCTTTAAACCGACGCCAGACGGTTGAGTACCGAGCGTCGCAACAGATCGAGGGAGGAAAGACGCTAATGGACAATGCTGAGTTTGTGGCACAGTGGTTCGAGCAGGTTTGGTGCCCGCCGAGGAACGCCGACGCTATAGACGAGATGTTGGCGGCTGATTGCCGACTTTTTGGAATCCGGGGCGATGAGCCAATCAATCGGGACGGGTTCCGGCTGGTTTGGGAGCAGTTCGTGCGTGCCTTTCCGGACCTCTCAATCAAGATGCTGGACGCTGTTTCCGACGGTGAGCGCTGTACGTTCCGGGCACGGGTCGAAGGAATACATGGAAAGGGTCCTTTCGCTTTCGAGGGAGGCGGTATCGTCACGATTCGGGGCGGCAAGATCGTAGAGAGTCACGAGACCTGGGATTTCTTTGCGCTTCTGGCGCAGCTTGGCGCCGTGAGCGCCGACGCACTGGATCGCCTGTTGGCTGAGAGCGCGGCGACGGAGAGCTGAGTAACAACATGATGAAGAAAATTGCGCTTCTTCCCTTGGCAGCCTTGGCTGTCGCCGTTGTCCTTGGTGGTGAAATCCGCGCGAGTGAACAAGCAGAGGCAGCGGCCTTGGAGGCGTACACGGAGTACTCCGAGCACTTCTTTCAGGGAAACTACCCAAAGGCCGCCGAACTCATGGATCCGCGGGATCTTGAGGCAACGAGGGAGGCGCTTTTGCCGGTCTTTCTCGAAGCCGCGAAAAGCCCCAGGGAGGATGTTCGAATTTACACCGATTCATTCTTTAACGGAGTCTCTCCGGAATCTCGGGCCCAGATGAGTTCGACAGAGGTCTACGTTGCTTTTTTGAATTTGGTGTTTCCCGAGGGCTCCGACGTGAGAAAAGTGTTTGAGTCGGCGGATCTCAATGTGCTCCGAGTCGATCTGCAGGGTGATGACAAGGCCGAAGTCCACTACGAGATGATTTTCGAAGGAAGATCCGTCTCGAAGTCCGTCAAAATGGCAAAGAGCAGTGGCACCTGGTACACGAGAGTAAACGACGACCCAAAACAGATTGCCCAGAGGTTCCGGGAGTTGTTCGGTCTGACTCCTTGAGTAAAGACCGTCACAATATTCCTTCGGTGAAATCTGGATACGCTTGAACTGCAGGCTGGTTGGTGACGGCGGCGAATAGAGCCAGAGTGTTGCATGATCTGCTCGAAGTGTAAGAAACAGTTTCCGAGCAGTGCGCAGGAACTCCGCGACGCGAAGTCAATTTTTTTCGTCTGCCCAGACTGCGAAGAGGCGGGCAGGGAGTCGCCGCGTGATGAGAGACTCGGAAAGTTTGCGCAGGCCTTTCTTCCGCCGGCTTTTATCTGCATTGCTGTTGCCTACGTCATGGAAAGTTGGCTATATCTTTTCTCAGCATTCGTAAGCAGCGCCGTGGTGGTCTGGCTTGGGTCGGCCGCCACTCCGAACGAGCGCGCCCCGAGTGGAAAAGTAACGGAGCTGCGGCGAGTGGCAGGATGGGCGTCAGAGTTCATGGCCCACATTCTGGGAGCTTTCTGGGCAGGTTTCTGGCTCTATCTTGCTTTTGCGTTTCGGCACTGGTGGAGTTGGTAGTCAGATGTTAACGCGAGTCAGCGTGTGTTGAGGGCCGCTGTTTTTCTCGCGCTAGCGCTTCTTTCAAGTGGCTGCGGCCCACGGCCCTCAATCGCTACGCTGACAGTTTGCTCTCCCCCCGTCTATACGGTTCCGTATAACCTCTTCACGCACCCGCGAATACTCGACGTGCTCACAGACGATGTTGTGGAAACACAGTGGACCGAAGCCGTCAGGGAACGGCAGAGGCTCAGGGAGAATTTTCTGGGCGTCATCGAAGAGTGGGAAACGGTAGACAAGAGCGACAAATCGGCAATGAAAGAGGTGGCGACACGTGCTTTCGATGCGGCTGAAAGACTGCGCCCCCCGAACTGGTTGGCAGGATCGCGTACGATCAATAGTGCGCGGACAGCTGTCTTGATACAGACCTTTGTTGCAGTGGGTGAAGAGATATTCGAGGATCTGGACCCGCGCCCGCAGTTTATGAGCATTCCTCGCCCCAACTGCGAGGTGGACCTTGATCTAACAGCCAAAGTCGCTCAGGCAACCATCGAACGGTTGGAAGAAATGTACGGCGAGACCGCACTTGATTGAGAGAGACACCAGTGTTTGAGCTACTTCTAATTGCGAACGCAATTTGGTTTGGCCTTGGCTTCCACCTGTTTTCGCTGCGCAGCCGGATTTTTGCCAAGATCCTCGTTCCAAGAGAACATCGCGACACGCCGGCCTTCGAGGTGCTCGCCGAGGCAGGGAAGTTCCTTGGTGGCTTCAACTTCGCGCTGTGCGTGCTCAACGTGTTTATCGCTTTCAACACTGCCGTATTCCCTGCGCCGGAGCAGCGAATGGTTCTCTGTACATTTTTCGCGATTGCACACGGCTCGCAGTTCGTTTTCAATGTTCCCGTGGCGCTGAAGAACCGCAAGGGCGGTGGCATATGGCGCGTGGAGGGATTAATGCGATTCATCTTTGTCACGGACTTCACGTTGATGGTCGCGAATGCCACGGCCGCCTTCATGTACGTGTAAAGGAGTCACAAAGAACATGTCAAAGAACATTCTCATTACGGGCGGATCATCGGGCATCGGCGCAGCGTGCGCGAAAGCGGCAGTAGATGCCGGCCATCGGGTAGCGCTTGCAGCACGCTCGGTCGACAAGATGCAGGGCCTGGTCGAAGAGCTCGGCAGCGATAACGCGATTGCGATTCAATGCGACGTTACGGATCCGCAAGCGCAGCAACGCATGTTTGACGAAGCGATCGATGCCTTTGGCTCGCTGGACGCTGTGTTCGCAAACGCTGGCCTTGGCGCCAGCGCCGTCGGCACCGAGAACGGGGACGTGGACAACTTTCGCGAGATGATCATGGTCAACAACTTTGCCGTGACCCTGACGTGCAAGTACGCAATTCCGCACCTGAAGAAGTCCAGGGGCAGCCTGGTGCTGACCGGCTCCCAGGCCGGGCACGTGGCGCTGGCCGGATCCGTGTACAGCGCAACGAAGTGGTTCATCCGGGGTTACGCCAAGAACCTGTCGAACGAACTGGGGCCGCACGGCGTTCGCGTCACCAGCATTGATCCGGGCATGGTCGAAACGCCGTTCTTCGACAGTCCGCAGCCGCAGGCCCTGCGCCCGGAAGATATCTCAAAGGCGTTCCTGTACGTCGTTGAGCTTCCGCCCCACGCGCGTATCGCAGAGATCGAAATCAACCCGATGATTGGGGCGCACGGCGCCTGATTTAAGTTCAGGATCACAACCCTGAATGCCGGACATTGACTGGTTTTTTCCCATTGCGCGCCGCTCGACCGGCGCGCTAGACTGAAGTCATGTCGGTAAACATCAAAGAAATTCTTAGCCTCTCAGTGGAAGAGCGGCTGCGCCTGGTTACGACTATCTGGGACAGCATCGCCAAGGACTCCAATGGCCTTGAACTCACCGAAGAGCAAAAGGCTGAGCTGGATCGGCGCTTGCTGGACCTGGCAGCAAAACCCGACGCCGGCGCGCCGTGGCCCGAGGTGAAGGCGAGAATCCTCGGTCAGCAGTGAAGTATCAAATTCGGGTTCGACCAGAAGCCGAGGCTGATCTAAAACGACTGTACTGCTGGTATGAGGAAATCTGCTTCGGCCTTGGCGATCAGATGCTCGCGGACTTCGAAGCAGCTCTCCTTATTCTCACTGAGAACCCCCGGCTTTACGCAAAGCAGTATCGGCAGGTGAGGAGGCAGCTGTTGCGGGTCTTTCCTGTCGGTCTCTACTACACAATCGTGGGCGAAGTAGTTCACATCATCTCGGTGGACCATTTGTCTCGCGACCCGGATCGCTGGAAAAAGCGCGTCTAGCTGGACCGTGGGAGCGGCTTTAGCCGCGATGGATCCAGCGGTGAGGTGTAGGAATCGCGGCTAAAGCCGCTCCCACAGGCCGCTCCCACAGGGCACTCCCACAGGCCGCTCCTACGGGGTGGCCGACTCGATTGACGCGAGCGTCTGCGGCGAGAACTCGAACGAGTCGAAAAACAGCTGATCCTCGGGTAGCCCGGCCGCCGCAAACGCGTGCCGCGCCGCTTCGATCATCGGCGGTGGCCCGGCCATGTAAACGTCGTACTCCGCGAGCGCCGGGTACTCGGCAACCAGCGCCTCGTGCACCCAGCCTCGCGGGTGCTTCCAGTCCTCGTCGCCGGGCTCTGACAGCACCGGCGTGTACGTGAAGTTGTCCAGCTCCGCCTGCCATTGCTCGGCAAGTTCGTGCTGGTACAGGTCGACCTTTCGCCGCGCGCCCCAGAAAAAGTGCACCGGCCGATCGAAGCCTTTTTCCATCAGGTGCAACAGCATGCTCTTGATAGGCGCGAAGCCGGTGCCGCCTGCGAGCATCAGCATCGGCCGCGGGCTGTCCTCGCGCAGGAAGAAACCGCCGAGCGGCCCCTCGATGCGCAGCAGCGTCTTCTCGTGGAAGGAGCTGAACACCGTGTCGGTGAACGTGCCGCCGGGCACGTGGCGAATGTGCAGTTCGAGCATGCTGTCAGCAGACGGCGGGCTCGCCAGCGAGAACGAGCGGCGCTGGCCGCCGCGTTGCACGATGTCGATGTACTGGCCGGCGAGGTACTCCAGGCGCTCCACGCTCGGCAGGCGCAGGGTAAGCACCATGACGTCGTCCGCCGCCTTGTGCATTTCCTCGATGCGGCACGGCAGCCGGCGCACCGCGGGCGTGCCCACCAGCGTGACAGCGCGGCCATGGGCGGTCAGGTCACCGCGCGCGCGGGCCTGGCACAGCAGCACCATGCCCTCGGCGACTTCTTCGTCGGTGATGCCGGGCGGCTGGCCATGCGGGTAGAACACCTCGCCGCCGGTGACGCGGGCGCGGCACGAGCCGCAGCTGCCACCCCGGCAGCTATGCGGCAGGTTGATGCCCGCTCGCAGGGCGGCGTCGAGAATCGACTCGTCCTCTTCAGCGGTGATGGTGCGCGAGCCCGGCACCAGGGTCACGGTATGGCTCATTTAATTCAGTTCTCTCGTTCCCCACATGTCGGGGTTTCAATTGCTCCGCATTGCGCCACAAACTGCGCGACAATAGGGACATGGCACAACACAAAGCATTGATTATTGGCTGTGGCTACAGCGGCGAGCGGCTGGCCGCCCGGCTGCTTAAGGGCGGTGTCGCGGTGAGCGCGGTGCTGCGCTCCGACGATCGGGCCCGGCGGCTGGACGCAATGGGTGTGAGGGTATTGCAACACGATCTGGACGCGCAACTATCGCCCACGGAGCAACTGGCCCCGGACACGGTGGTGTACTACCTGGCCCCGCCGCCCCGGGACGGGGACACCGACACGCGCCTGGATCAGTGGCTGGCAGCCCAGCACGGGACGCCCGCTCGCCTTGTCTACACAAGCACCTCCGGCGTGTACGGCGACTGCGGGGGCCGCCCGGTGCCTGAGTCCACGCCGCTGAACCCCGGCACGGCGCGTGCCGTGCGCCGGGTCGCCGCGGAGCGCTCCGTGGAAGCATGGGCCGCCAACAATGGCACCGACTGGCTCGTGCTGCGCGTGGCGGGCATCTACGGCCCTGGACGTCTGCCTATCGACAGCGTTGCGCGCGGTGAGCCGGTCATTCGGGAGGCCGACGCCGGGCCGGGCAACCGCATTCACGTCGATGACCTGGTGACGGCGATGCTGCAGGCGGGCACCGCCGACTTCAAAAATGCTGCGGTGAACGTGGCCGATGGCAATTCGTACAGCGGCACCTGGTTCCGGCAAAAGATCGCGGGGTTTGCAGGCCTGCCGGCGCCACCCGAGGTGTCACGGGAGACCGCCCGGGAGACGTTCAGTCCGATGCGCTACTCGTTCCTGGCCGAGTCCCGGCAGCTCGACGTCACGCGCCTGCTGCAGGAGCTCAAGGTGGAACTGAAGTGGGCCGACCAGTCGGCCGGCATCGAGGACAGCGTGCGGCGCACGCCCCGGGAACGGAGCTAACCGGCAATCAGGGCTGACTGCGCTTGCTGCGCAGCCACTTCAGCAGGGGCTCCCACTGCTCCCAGTCCGGCCAGGCCAGGTACTCGGGCAGCTCGAAGATGCTGAGGCCCCGCGAGTAGGCGCGCACGTAGTTCTGAGCGTCGCGTAACACCGCGAGATATGGGGCTTTTTGCCGATCAAGGAACTCATCGAGCTCGTCAAAGATGAGCGTGTTCTCCCGCACCCGGTTGCCAACGACACCGATCTTCACTTGCCGCCGTTCCACCTTGCCGAGGTGATAAATCTCGTCGATGAACCGGGCGGTCGCCCGCATGTCGATGGGGGATGGCAGCACCGGCAACACGATGGTCTCGGCGCGCTTCACAAGTGCAGTTAGCTCCGGGCCATGCACCCGTGCCGGCGTGTCGATGACCATCACGTCGGTGCCGCGGGCGACACCACGCAGGCCGTCGTCGGACGCATGAAGTCCCTGGATGGCCGGGGCCGATTCGGGGCGGATCTCCAGCCAGTCGGTACTGGACGCCTGGGGGTCGAAATCGGCGAGTGCAACAGTTGCGCCTTCACTGGCAAAGTAACCGGCAATGTTCGTGGCGAGCGTGCTTTTCCCGCAGCCGCCTTTGGCATTCATCACCATGATGTGGCGCATTGAGGACTCCTCAGTTGTTCGTCAGTCGGACAGGGCGGGCTAGCCCGCATGTCGTGCCGATTGGCGAACGAGATCGGTCAGGGATTTGTTCGCACAGGAGATTTTTCGATTGAGCGGAATACCATTGCGTATTTCCGATTGAGAAAAATCTTCTGTGCGGGCAAATAACAAGCGAAAGTTCGTACGATCGGCGCGATATGCGGGCTTACCATAAAGTAGCGAGAGCGCAGCATCAAGGCGGCGCAGCAACGACTTACAGACCGAGACTCGGCCAGAGTTCGTCAACCGCTTTTTTCGTAGCCTCATCCATAGTGATGGGTTCGCCCCACTCGCGGTCGGTCTCGCCCTTCCATTTGTTTGTTGCATCCATACCCATCTTGGAACCGAGGCCGGACACGGGCGACGCGAAGTCCAAGTAGTCGATCGGTGTGTTGTCGATCATCACCGTGTCGCGCACGGGGTCCATGCGGGTGGTGATCGCCCAGATCACGTCCTGCCAGCTGCGAATATCGATGTCGTCGTCGGTAACCACGACGAACTTGGTGTACATGAACTGCCGCAAAAACGACCACACGCCCATCATCACGCGCTTGGCGTGACCCGGGTACTGCTTCTTGATGCTGACCACCGCGAAGCGATACGAGCAGCCCTCCGGCGGCAGGTAGAAATCTACGATCTCCGGGTACTGGCGCTTCAACAGCGGTACGAACACCTCGTTGAGCGCCACGCCGAGAATGGCGGGCTCGTCCGGCGGCCGGCCGGTGTAGGTGCTGTGGTAGATCGGGTTGTCGCGGCTGGTCAT
>JBCAXP010000012.1:0-25928 GCA_038533995.1 Pseudomonadota bacterium | reverse complement strand
ATCTCAGTCCGAACACCCCATACGAAAAAGGGCCCCCTGTTGGGGACCCTTTGTCGTATGGCGCGCCCGGAAGGATTCGAACCTCCGACCGCCTGGTTCGTAGCCAGGTACTCTATCCAGCTGAGCTACGGGCGCGTTGTTTTCAAATTGTGGCGGAGAGAGAGGGATTCGAACCCTCGAAGGGCTTTTAACCCTTACTCCCTTAGCAGGGGAGCGCTTTCGACCACTCAGCCATCTCTCCAAATTTGTGTCAGGCCGGGGTCGTTTTGCGACCGGGCGCACACAAGAAACCGGTCCCCGCCTGGGCGAGGGCTGCAAATAATACTTGTGACCAACGGTGACGTAAAGGGTTTTCAGGCATTTGCGTTAGCCTGAGGTCCCGCGCCCCCCTGACGCTGGTCCGGCAGCCCGGCGGCCCGGGCTTTGTGCGGCATTTGCGGAACCTAAAGCCAGTCAAGAATTCCGCAGGTTTTGGCTTTGTGGAGTCAGGCCTGTCCCCTATTCAGGCCTCCGCGACTTCTGCGGGGCCGTCCCCCTGCTCCTCGCGCTTGATACGTTCGTAGATTTCTTCACGGTGCACTGCAACCTCTTTGGGCGCGTTGACACCGACGCGTACCTGATTCCCTTTGACACCCAGGACGGTGACAGTAACTTCGTCGCCGATCATTACCGTCTCGCCTACGCGCCTGGTCAGAATGAGCATCCTTTAGTCTCCTTCGTCTTTCTCTACTTATAGTCGTTATTGTTATTGTTGTTCCTTCATATTCCGGCGCGTGACGCCGGAGGCACATCAGTATTAGTCCTGACTGACCGAAATTTATAGAAAAACGTGAACCGGATACATAAGATTTAACAGAATTTTGCGAAAAAAGCGATTTTCTGACATGCCAGTCACACATTCGGTGAGTATTATTGTCGGGTTACATCAAGTCTAAACGCTTCGTGCAGTGTTCGGACACCTAGCTCCAGGTAGCGCTCGTCGACCAAAACAGAGATTTTGATCTCTGACGTCGCCACCATTCGCACGTTGATGCCCTCTCCCGCCAGGGCTTCGAACATGCGCGTGGCAATTCCGGCATGGCTTCGCATGCCAACTCCCACCACCGAAATCTTCACCACCTGGCTATTGCCGATGACGGCCACGCCGTCGAGGCCGTCTGTGGCTTGTGAGGCCAGTTCACAGGCCCGATCGTAGTTGCTGCGGTGCACCGTGAAGCTGAAATCGACCCGACCGTCCTTGGGTGCGTTCAGCACGATCATGTCCACCTCGACATCGTGCTCGGCGATCGGCGCCAGGATGCGGTGGGCGATGCCCGGCCGATCCGGCACGTTCATCAGCGTGATTTCAGCCTCATCGCGATTGAACGCAATGCCCGACACCAGGGGCGCTTCCATGTCCGGTTCCTCGTATGTAATTAGTGTGCCTTCGCCGTCTGCATGGGCGGGCAGCACACGCAGCGGCAGGTTGTGCTTGCCGGCAAACTCGACTGCCCGAATCTGCAACACGCGCGAGCCAAGGCTGGCCATTTCCAGGATTTCTTCGAACGTCACCCGCCGCATGAGCTGAGCGTTCGGCACCATGCGGGGGTCGGTGGTGAACACACCGTCCACGTCCGACAGTATCTGGCATTCCGCCGCGTCCAGCGCCACCGCCAGGGCCACCGCCGTGGTATCGGAGCCACCGCGCCCCAGGGTCGTGATGTTGCCGCGGTCATCGACGCCCTGAAAGCCTGCCACGACGGGCACACAGCCTTTCTTGAGATCGGCTTCGAGCTGTCCACACTGCACATTCAGGATACGCGCCGTGCCATGGCGTGCTTCGGTTTGAATCGAAACCTGGGGGCCAAGGTACGATCGCGCAGGAACGCCACGGTCCATGAGCGCCATGGCGAGCAGCGCGATGGACTTTTGCTCGCCCGCTGCCAGCAACACGTCGTATTCTCGGGGATCAGGTTCGGCGGCGGCCTCGTGCGCCATGGCTACCAGTTCATCGGTTTCACTGCCCATGGCGGACAGCACAACCGCCACCTGGTTGCCGGCGTGAAACAGGCGCGCAACCCGGTCGGCTACCTTCGAGATGAGTTCGACCGAACCCACCGACGTACCGCCGTACTTCTGGACGATTCGCGCCATTGCTACGGTCGGCCCCTTGCTACGGTCAGCGCGTCGCAGTGCTGGGCGCTAGCCCGCGGCGGCGCGCTCGCGAACCCAGTCCGCGACTGCGCCCAGCGCGTCGTCCACGGCCGATGGGTCGCTGCCGCCACCCTGCGCCATGTCCGGCCGGCCGCCGCCCTTGCCGCCGACCCTGGCGGCCACCATGCTGGCCAGTTCGCCGGCCTTCATGCCGGGGTTGCGGTCCTTGCTGATGCCCGCGACCAGGCTGACCTTCTCGCCTTGCACCGACGTCAGCACGACGACGGAGCTGCCGAGCTTGTCTTTGAGCTTGTCCACTGCCTCGCGCAGCGATTTCGGGTCGGCGCCGTCCAGCCGCGCGGCCAGCACCTTGGTGCCCTCCACCTCGATGGCCTTTGCCGCCAGGTCATCGCCCTGGCCCGACACGAGCTTCGATTTGAGCGCTGCCAGTTCTTTTTCGAGCGCCCGGTTGCGCTCCACGATCTGGCGCACCTTGTCTTCAGCGTCGTCGCGCCCGGCCTTTACGATGCCGGCCACGCGGTCAAAGCGCGCCTCGTTCTCTTTTACCCATGCCAGCGCCGTCGCGCCGGTGATCGCCTCGATACGCCGCACGCCGGAGGCAATGCCGGTTTCGGTGGTGATGCGGAAGAGGCCAACGTCGCCAACCCGCCGCACGTGCGTGCCGCCGCACAGCTCGGTGGAAAACTCGCCGAGCTTAAGCACGCGCACCTCGTCGTCGTACTTCTCGCCGAACAGGGCCATCGCGCCGGATTCCACTGCATCGTCGAAGCTCATCAGTCGGGTTTGTGCATCGGCGTTGCCGCGAACCTCGTCGTTCACCATCGCCTCGATGGCGTTCAGCTCTTCGGCACTCACCGGCTGGTAGTGCGAGAAATCGAAGCGCAGCCTGTCTGGAGCCACCAGCGAGCCTTTCTGCGTGACGTGGTCGCCCAGGACTTTGCGCAGCGCGGCGTGCAGCAGGTGCGTTGCCGAGTGATTCAGCACGGTCGCCGTGCGAGTTTGTGCATTAACCCGGGCGGTTACCGTGTCGCCGACGCGCAATGCACCGTCGCCCTCGAGGGCGCCAAGGTGCACATGGGCGTCGCCGTTCTTCTGGGTGTCGCTGACGCGGAACGTCACGTCGCCGGCGACAAGCACGCCCTGGTCGCCAACCTGCCCACCGGACTCTGCGTAAAACGGGGTCGTGTCCAGCACCACGGCGCCGGTCTCACCGGCCTTGAGTTCCTCAACCAGTTCTTCTCCCTGCAGCAGCGCGGTAACGGTGCCGTCTGCCGCCAGGTTCTCATAGCCGTCGAAGCGGGTGGTCTGGCCAAGGTCCTGGTTCTTGCCGTAGTCGGAACCAAAGCGGTTGCTCGCCTGCGCGCGCTGGCGCTGCTGCTCCATCTCCACATCGAAGCCCTTGGTGTCTACTTTGAGGCCCCGCTCACGCGCGATGTCTGCGGTGAGGTCCAGCGGAAAGCCGTAGGTGTCATACAGCTTGAACGCCGTGGCCCCCGGAATCTCATCACTGTCCAGGCCCGTAATGGCCTCGTCGAGAATCTTCATGCCGTTGTCGAGGGTCTCGGCGAAGCGCTCTTCTTCCTGCAGCAACACCCGCTCAACGTGCTCACGCTGGCTTGAAAGCTCGGGATACGCCTCGCCCATCTCCTTGTCCAGGGCAGCAACCAGCTTGTAGAAAAACGGCTCCTTGATGCCAAGGCGGTGACCGTGGCGAATGGCCCGCCGAATGATCCGGCGCAGCACGTACCCACGACCCTCGTTGTTCGGCAGCACGCCGTCCACGACGAGGAAGGCACACGCGCGAATGTGGTCGGCAATCACGCGCAGCGAGTTGCTCTCGCGCGAGTCGGTGCCGGCCAGCGCGGCGACCGCGTCGATCAGGTTAACGAAGAGATCAATTTCGTAGTTGCTGTGCACGCCCTGCATCACAGCGGCAATGCGCTCCAGGCCCATGCCGGTGTCGACCGACGGCTTGGGGAGCGGCGTCATCTCGCCGGACGCGTCACGGTCGAACTGCATGAACACGAGATTCCAGATCTCGATGTAGCGATCGCCGTCTTCGTCCGGCGAGCCTGGCGGGCCGCCGGGAACGTCCGGGCCGTGGTCGTAGAACAGCTCCGTGCACGGTCCGCATGGTCCGGTGTCGCCCATCGACCAGAAGTTGTCCTTCTCACCGAGGCGCGAAAAGCGTTCCTTCGGAATGCCGATGTCGTTCAGCCAGATGTCCGCGGCTTCGTCGTCGTCGCAGTAAACGGTTGCCCACAGGCGCTCGCTCGGGATCCCCAGATCGTTGGTGATGAAATCCCAGGCGTAGTGGATAGCCTCGCGCTTGAAGTAGTCGCCGAAGCTGAAGTTACCCAGCATCTCGAAAAAGGTGTGGTGCCGCGCGGTGTAGCCGACGTTTTCCAGGTCATTGTGCTTGCCCCCGGCGCGTACGCAGCGCTGGGACGTCGTCGCCCGGTTGTACGGGCGCTTGTCGTTACCCAGGAACACGTCTTTGAACTGCACCATGCCTGCGTTGGTGAACAGCAACGTAGGGTCGTTGCCCGGCACCAGCGAACTGCTGGGCACAATCTCATGGCCACGATCGCGGAAATAGTTCAGGAACCGTCGGCGGACTTCAGCGCTTTTCATACTCTCTCGAACCGGAGCTTGTTCTGTAGGACCCGTAAGTATGCGCAAATCAGGGCGCAATACCAACGGGGAGGAGCAGAGAGTGGTTAGAGGTGGGCGGCGCTGCGTGCCTGCTCGTGGTCGAAACCGCGCTGCTGAAGAAAGCGGGCCTGGCGGGCGCGCTCTTTGTACTCCGGGGGAATGACACTGCCGAAGCGGCGGCGGCGGGCGTCCTCGGCGAGGGCCTGCCAGTCATGGCCGCTGCTGTAGAGCAACCGGTCGGCTCGCTGTGGCTCGATGCCGCGCGCGGCCAGGCCGTTGCGGATTTTTAGTGGCCCCTGACCGCGGCCGGCGTAGCTTCGGACGTACTCTTCGGCGAAGCGTTCGTCGGACAGCAGGTTGTCCGTCGCAAGACCGGCGAGGGCTTCTTCTATGAGGCCGTCGGGAAAGCGCCGCCGCTCGAGCTTGCGCCGAAGCTCGAGCGTGGAGTGCTCCCGGCGCGCCAGCAACCCCATGGCAACCCGGCGAACGTCGTCGAGCTTCAGGGCGCCGCGGTCGTCGTCCACGTTTATGCCCTCTTCGTCATCTCCGGGGCCATGCCAGAAGTTGCCGACGCGGGCGGACATCAGGCCGGCGCGTGCTCCGCTGCCTCATCGGTGCTGCCTTCCTGCTTTGTCGGCAGCAGTTTCTCGCGCAGCGCGCTGTCGATTTCCTCGCGGATTTCATCGTGTTCCAACAGGAACGCGCGCACGTTTTCCTTGCCCTGCCCGATGCGCTCTTCCTTGTACGAGTACCAGGAGCCGGCCTTCTTCACGAGGCCGTGCTCGACACCCATCTCGATAAGCTCGCCCTCGCGGGAGATGCCTTCGCCGTACAGGATTTCGAACTCTGCCTTGCGGAACGGCGGCGACACTTTGTTCTTCACGACCTTCACGCGGGTCTGGTTGCCGACCACCTCATCGCCCTTCTTGATGGCGCCGATGCGGCGAATGTCCAGCCGCACCGAAGAGTAGAACTTGAGCGCGTTACCGCCGGTCGTGGTTTCCGGGCTGCCGAACATCACGCCGATCTTCATGCGGATCTGGTTGATGAAAATCACCATGGTGTTGGAGCGCTTGATGTTGCCCGTGAGCTTGCGCAGCGCCTGCGACATCAGGCGGGCCTGCAGGCCGACGTGCGTGTCGCCCATTTCGCCTTCAATTTCTGCTTTGGGGGTCAGCGCGGCCACCGAGTCGACCACCACGATGTCCACCGCGCCGCTGCGCACCAGCATGTCGGTGATCTCCAGCGCCTGCTCGCCCGTGTCGGGCTGCGACACGAGCAGATCTTCGGTATTTACGCCCAGCTTTTCAGCGTACGCCGGATCCAGCGCATGCTCGGCGTCCACAAACGCGGCCACGCCGCCGGACTTCTGCGCCTCGGCGATTACCTGCAGCGTAAGCGTGGTTTTACCTGAAGATTCAGGACCATAGATCTCAACGATGCGGCCGCGAGGCAGACCACCGACGCCCAGCGCGATGTCGAGAGACAGCGAGCCAGTCGACACCACGTCGACATCCGGAAGGGCCCCCGGGTCGCCCAGGCGCATGACAGAACCCTTGCCAAACTGCTTTTCAATCTGTCCGAGGGCGGCGGCGAGAGCTTTCTGTCTGTTCGGGTCCATGGCGGGTTCCTGTTGTTGGTTAATCAGAATCTACGGCGCAGCACGGGTGGCTGTCTACGCCCGGCGCATTATTCCACAAATTGTATTTTTATACAGTACTTTTTTTGGGCGTATTTTTATGAATTTGGCGCTTGTGCGACGCGTTTGAGGCCATCGAGCGCCACGACCACGGCCTGCCGGCGCACCGCTTCCCGGTCGCCCTTGAACAGCTCGCGACGAGCGTCCACGGCGCCTCTCGCCGCCCACGCAAACCAGACCGTACCCACCGGCTTGTCTGCCGAGCCACCGCCCGGGCCGGCGATGCCGCTGACTGCCACGGCGGCACCGGCGCCACTGCGCTCGAGCGCGCCGGCTGCCATGGCGCGCACCACCGCTTCGCTTACGGCGCCGTGCGCGTCCAGGGTGGCCGGCGGTACGCCCAGCATGTCCGTCTTGGCGTCGTTCGAGTACGTGATGAACGCGCGGTCAAACCAGGCGGAGCTGCCCGCGACGTCCGTCAGGGCCTTCGCAATCCAGCCGCCGGTGCAGGACTCGGCGGTAACCGCTACAAGGCCCGCGGCCTCCAGCGCTTCGCCGGCGTCGCGCGCCGCTGCAGCGAGACTGTCGCCCTGAGTTACCGTCATTAGTGCGTTTCCCCAGATCCCAACAGATGATGATAAGCGGCCACATTGCCGTCGACCATTGCGCGCAGCGAAAAGTTTTCTTCGACGTGCGCCAGTGCCGCGGATGCGTAGCGCCCCGCCAGTTCCGGGTCGGCCAGCAGACTGTTCAACGCGGCGGCCAGCGCCGGCGCATCGCCGGGTGGCACCGCCCGACCGGTTTCGCCGTCGATAACCACCTCCGGGATGCCGCCGACCGCGCAGGTCACAATCGGCACCCCGGCGCTCGCAGCCTCGAGCAGCGCCACACCGAGGCCCTCGCTGATAGCAGGGTGCGCCAGCACGTCGAAGCAGCCCAGCAGCTGCGCAATGTCGTCGTGAAAGCCACAGAACCGAACCACCGCATCAAGGCCCAGCTGGCTGACCTGCTCCCGGAGCACCGCCTCCTTCGGACCCTTGCCGAAAAACAGCACCTGCACGTTGGGGTTAGCCGCGACAACGTCCGGCAAGGCGTCAACCAGGTGGGTGTGGCCTTTCGGTGGCGTGAGCTGGGCGACCACGCCGATCACCTTAACGCCAGGCGCCACGTCAAAGCGCTGGTCGAACTCTGTCCGCGGCATTGGCGACTGGAAAGCGGGAATGTCCACCGCGTCCGGCGCAAAGCCCAGCTTGTCGGCCTTGAGTCCGCGCCCGAGCAGCAGGCCGTGAATGCCCCGGGAGATGGCCACCACCCGGTCGGCCAGCGCCAGCTTGAGTTCCAGCACCGGCCATCGCTCCATGTGCTCCACGCGCCGCGACAGCAGCACGGGTACACCCGAGCGCCGAGCCGCCAGCGCGCCGAAGGTGTCAGCGCCGCGGCGGCTGTGGATATGCACGACGTCTGGCCGTTCCGTATGGATGAGCTCTTTGAGCCGTCCCATCAGGCCAACATCGACGTCTCCGCCCATGGGTACTTCCACGGTACGCCAGCCCGGACCGGCACCGCGCATGATGTCCGCAATTGCGCTGCCCGGCGGGCAGGCGAGAACGCTGTCGATGCCGCGCTTGCCCAGTTCGCGCACCAGGTAAACCACCTGGCCGGCGCCGCCGTAGAGGTGACGGCCGGATTCGATGTGCAGAGTTTTCAACGTTGTCTCAGGAAATTGAGATTCACCACCATACCCGGCAAACTGCATCCGAATTTGCCGCCGGCCCCCCCATGAGTAACTCGAAAGACAGCAAGAAGAAAGACAGCAAGAAGAAAGACAGTTCGCAGCATACCCCCATGATGCGCCAGTACCTGGCGATCAAGGCGGACTACCCGGACACCCTCGTGTTCTACCGCATGGGTGACTTCTACGAGCTTTTCTACGACGACGCGAAGCGCGCAGCGAAGCTGATCGACATTGTACTGACCGCGCGCGGCAAGTCAGGCGGCAAGCCGATTCCGATGGCCGGCGTGCCCTTTCACGCGGTGGAAAACTACCTTGGGCGCCTTGTACGCCAGGGCGAATCAGTCGCGATCTGCGAGCAGATTGGCGACCCGGCAACGTCCAAGGGCCCGGTGGAGCGCAAGGTCGTGCGCATCGTGACACCGGGCACCGTCACCGACGAGGCGCTGCTCGACGAGCGTCAGGAGAACCTGCTGGCGGCGGCCTGCGAATTTCACAATCGAATCGGCCTTGCCTGGCTCGAGCTGTCGAGCGGCCGTTTCACCGTCATGGAACTGACCGACAGCGCAAGTCTCCTGGCAGAACTCGAACGCCTGCGGCCAGCCGAACTGCTCGCGCCGGAAAACTCCGACCTGTACCGGCGCCTCGCCGACCAGCGTGGCATCACCGAACGGCCGCCATGGCACTTCGACGCCGAGAGTGGCGAGCGGCTGCTGACGAAGCAGTTCGGCACCCGCGACCTTGCCGGCTTCGGCTGCCAGGATATGCCGCAGGCGGTAGCCGCAGCCGGTTCGCTCATGCAGTACGTGGCCGACACCCAGCGCTCGGCATTGCCGCACCTGCAGGGCATCCGCGTGGAACGCCGCGACGACGCCCTGATTATGGACGCCGCCACCCGGCGCAACCTCGAGCTGCAGCACAGCCTGGTCCAGCGCAACGAACTGACGCTGGCCGGCGTGCTCGACCGCGCAGCGACGGCGATGGGCAGCCGCCTGCTGCGCCGCTGGATCAGCCGGCCGCTTCGCAACCAGCAGACGCTGCGGCACCGCTACCACGCCATCGCCACGCTGCTGGCGGGCAATGCCCACGATACGCTGCACGAGGCGCTGCGCGGCATCGGCGACATCGAGCGCATCCTCGCCCGAGTCGCCCTTGGCTCGGCGCGGCCGCGCGACCTCACCGCGCTGCGTGAGGCGCTGGGCCGGCTACCGGCGCTCGCCGAGCTGACCGCCACGCTGGATTCGCCGCTCATCGAGTACTTGCGCCAGGGCGCGGGCGAGCAGCCGGAAATCCACGAGCTGCTGTGCCGCGCGATCAAGGAGTCGCCCCCGGTGCTCATTCGCGACGGCGGCGTCATTGCGACCGGCTACGACGAGACGCTGGACGAGCTGCGCAGCATCAGCGAAAACGCCGACCAGCACCTGGTGGATCTTGAGACCCGCGAGCGCGAGCGCACGGGCCTGTCCACGCTCAAGGTGGGCTACAACCGGGTGCACGGTTACTACATTGAGATCAGCCGGGCGCAGTCCGCCAAAGCGCCGGACGACTACACCCGGCGCCAGACCCTGAAAGGCGCCGAGCGGTACATCACGCCGGAGCTAAAGCGCTTCGAGGACCAGGTCTTGAGCGCCCGCGAGCGTGCGCTGGCCCGAGAAAAGGGCTTGTACGAAGCACTGATTGCGCAACTCGTCGAGCACCTGCCCGCATTGCAGGAAGTCGCCTCGGCGCTCGCCGAGCTCGACTGTTTGAGCGCTCTTGCCGAACGCGCCCACACCCTCGACTGGTGCCAGCCGACGCTCGTCGATCACAGCCGCATCGCCATCGAGGGTGGCCGCCACCCGGTCGTAGAGCAGGTGCTGGACACGCCGTTCGTACCGAACGACCTGCAGATGGAAGACGAGCGGCGCATGCTGGTGATTACCGGGCCGAACATGGGCGGCAAGTCCACGTTCATGCGGCAGACAGCGCTCATTGTCGTGCTGGCACACATCGGCAGCTTCGTGCCCGCCACCGCGTGCACCCTGGGCCCGGTCGACAGAATCTTTACCCGCATTGGCGCCTCGGATGACCTGGCCGGCGGCCAGTCGACGTTTATGGTGGAAATGACGGAAACCGCGAGCATCCTCAACAACGCCACGCGTGACAGCCTGGTGCTGATGGATGAGGTGGGCCGTGGCACGAGCACGTTCGACGGCCTGTCGCTGGCCTGGGCCTGTGCGCATCACATCGCCGAGCGCACCGGCGCGTTCACGCTGTTCGCCACGCACTACTTCGAGCTTACCGCCCTTGCCGATGAGCTCGACGCGGTCGTGAACGTCCACCTTGACGCCACCGAGCACGGCGACGACCTGGTATTTCTGCACGCCGTGCGGGAAGGGCCCGCCAACCAGAGCTACGGCTTGCAGGTCGCGCGGCTTGCCGGGGTGCCTCCTCCGGTGATCCGCCGGGCTGGCGAATACCTGGCGCAGCTCGAGCGCCACTCGTCCACCAGCGACTCAGCGCAGGCCGAGCTGCCGCTGTTCGCCCCGGCCCCCGGGCCGAGCGACGTGGAAATCGAGCTGGAGCAAATCGACCCGGACGAGCTCACGCCGCGGGAAGCGCTGGACGCGCTTTACAAGCTCAAGGCGACGCTCGACTCGTAGGAGCGGCTTCGGTGGGAGCGGCTTCAGCCGCGATTCAGCCAGCGGTGAGGTTGATTCGCGGCTAAAGCCGCTCCCACAGACACAAAGGATGCGGCATCCTGCCGCGAATTCTTACTCGTCGAAGCCCAGCGGCTTGCATTCCATCGTGTGCCAGTCGTCGGCTTCCTGCCGGAAAATGTTGCAGGAGGTCATGTCACCGCCGTAGATGTGCAGTGACACGGCCGGCACGCGGTCGCAGGGGTTGCTGATGCTGTGGTACTCGAACGGCGGAATCAGGCAGCCGGCGCTGCCGACGCCGGCTTCGTAGGAGTTGCGTTTTTCGAACCGGTAGCGGTTGTCTTCCTGCTCGACCAGCTCGTATTGCTGCACGTCGATGCTGCCGCCCCACACGCCTTCCACGCACCACATGCCGCTGTGGTCGTGAATCGGGGTCGACTGGCAGGGGCCCCAGGTCATCGCCACGACGGAGTAGCCGCGCTCGTCGTCACGGTGCACGAGCCGCCGGGCGTAATGCCCCTCGACCGGTTTGACAATATGCGGCGGCAGGTCGATGTCGCCCGACCGGATCAGCTTGCAGAGATTGCTCTTGATGGCCTCTACGGTGGCATCGGTGTCGTTCAGCTCCACCGCTTCGTCCAGCAGCCTGATGAGTTCACGCGCGTAACGTTTGGGCATGATGATTGTCCGAAGATGAAAGCAAAGAGGTAAATTTTAGCACCTGCGGGAAACCGCAGAGTCGGCAATTTCACTTACTCGACGGCTGCACGGCCCCTGTCGGTGTACGGCGACTTTCGCACGCAGCGCCGGCACAGGTCATACTGCGTGCTTCGCGCCCGGCGGGGCTCGGCCACAGGCGTGACGCGGCCAGTTCAAGTTTCCTGCCGTGATGGCCGATATGCTCTGTGGCGGTACACTCCCACAGCGGGTGCACTTAACGGGCTCATGTACTTTGGGGGCTGGAGGCCCTGATCGATGCGGAAGACACTTTTACGCTTCTTGAGCGTGTCCTGCACGGCCGGCTGCGCGCTGGTGCTCGCCGCGTGCGGCGGTGGTGGAGGCAGCGGCAGCAGTGAGCCTCCACAGCCCGCCAACGTGCGGCCGATTGCCGACGCCGGACCTCCGCAGACCGCTGAGGAGGGGCAGACCGTCACCCTGGCGGGCACGGCCACCGACAGTGACGGCACAATCGAACTCGTCACGTGGCGGCAGCTGGACGGCGTCACCGTCAATCTTTCGCAATCGGGCAACACGGCCTCGTTTGTGGTGCCCGACATCGATGTTGACAGCACAGCGACCTTCCAGCTCATGGTCACCGACGACCGGGGTGCCAGCGACAGCGACTCGGTCACCGTCGATTTCGAGGCCAGGGTGTCGGTTTCTGGCAGCGTGTTTCCCGCCACCGGTATCGACAGCGACGGTGACGTCAACGATATTGGCACACCGCTCGCGCGCAACAATGACTTCGAGAGCGCCCAGACGCTGGGCAACCCCGTGCTGCTCGGCGGCTACGCCAACGAGCCAGGAACCGGCGACGACAGCGGCCAGCTCGAAGAACTCGGCGATACCGAGGATTTCTACCTGATCGATGCTGTCGAGGGGCAGACAGTGTCTCTGTTTATCGAATCAGAACGACCGTTCATCAATGATCTCGATCTCGAGCTTTACGACCCTGCATTCTCGCTCGACATTCCCATTGACGCTTCATTTTCAACCACCGCGTTCGAGCAGCTTACGATTCCGGCAGACGGGGAGTACTACATCGCCGTTGTCGCCTTTCGTGGTGCCTCGAACTACATCCTGAGCATCGGGCAAGCCGCCGCTGCGCCGACCGGCTGGCGAGCCGACGCGCTGGTGCTCAGCGACTCGTTCAACGCCGGCCAGGCCGTGGTCCGGTTCGACGACGACGAAGTCTCAGCAAAAGGCGGCCTCCAGTCGCTTGCCAGCAAAACAGGCATGGTGCCGCTTGGCGGCGCTGCCGGCCGCAGCCGCCTGATCGACACCACCAGCTTCCTCGATGGCGACGATGGCGGCGGCGGACGCTACAAGGATATGGCGAGGCGCCTGCGCGAAGGTAAATTTACGACCAGGGCGGAGCGCAGTTCCGCAGGCGAGGAAAGAAACCGCAGCGGAGACAAGGCCGGGAGTAGGCACTGGAGCCAGCTGGCGCGCCTCGACACCCTGCTGGCAATCAAGGCGCTGCGCGCTCGCGACGACGTGATTCACGCCTCCCCGAACTATCTTCACGAGCCCTCGATTACCCCGAACGACGAGTTTATCGGCCTGCAGTGGCACTACCCGGCCATCAGCCTGCCGGCCGCGTGGGACCTCACACAGGGTGATCGGAATCCCAGCGTTATCGTGGCCGTCATCGACACGGGCGTGCTGCTGGGCCATCCGGATTTCGCCGGCAAGCTGGTGCCTGGCTTCGATTTCATCTCCAACCCGGGCAACGCGCGCGACGGCGACGGCATCGATTCCAATCCGGACGACCCGGGCGATCTCGGTAACGGCGGCAGCTCGAGCTTTCACGGCACGCACGTTGCAGGCACCGTTGGGGCACTGACGAATAACGCTACCGGCGTCGCAGGCTCCGGCTGGGAAACGCTCATCATGCCCCTGCGCGCCCTCGGTCAGTTCGGCGGCAGCACCTTCGACATCGACCAGGCCATCCGCTTCGCGGCAGGCCTGCCCAACGACTCGGGCACCGTGCCCGCGCAGCGCGCCGACGTGATCAACCTGAGCCTTGGCGGCGCCGGCTTTTCGCAGGCGTCGCAGAACCTTATCAACGAGGTGCGCGCCGCGGGTGTGGTCGTCGTCGCGGCAGCGGGCAACAGTTCCACCAGCGCACCGTCGTTTCCCGCGGCCTACGACGGCGTCATCTCCGTGTCCGCAGTGGACATCAACAACAACCGTACCGGCTACTCCAACTTCGGATCCACCATTGACCTGGCCGCGCCGGGCGGCAATACCGGCGCTGACGTTAACGGTGACGGCTTCGGTGACGGCGTGCTGAGCACGATCGGTGACGATTCGGGCGGCAGCATTCGCTTCGGTTATGGCTTCCTGCAAGGCACATCCATGGCAGCACCGCACGTAGCCGGCGTTATCGCACTTATGCGGGCGGTCGATCCGAATCTGACCCCGGCGGCCATCGACAGCCTGATCGCTGCGGGCTCGCTCAGCGATGACCTCGGCACCCCTGGCCGCGACAATTCCTTTGGCCATGGCCTCATTAACGCGTTCGACGCTGTGGTGGCCGCCGTGGAATCGTCTGGCGGTGAGCTTCCCGACCCGACTCCCGTGCTCATTGCCACGCCGCCGGCCCTGAACTTCGGCGTCAGCCTTGTCACCCAGCCGATCACCGTGTCCAATGGCGGCACCGGCGACCTGGCAGTCGGCGCGCCAACCGTGGTTCCGGATGTTGCCTGGCTTTCGGTGGACAGCACCGGCGCGGATGCGAGCGGTGTGGGACCTTACCAGATCAACGTGGAGCGCGACGGCCTCGACCCCGGCACCTTCCAGGCAGAGGTTGAGTTCACGAGCAACGGCGGCGACTTTGCCGTGCCGGTCATCATGCAGGTCGCCGACGGCGACACACCCGCCGGCAACGCGGGCAACCACTTCATCTTGCTTATCGACGACGCCACCGGCGATGTCGTGGGCCAGTCCGAACCGGGCCTTGTGATAGACGGCGTGACTTACGCGTTCAACGACATCAGCCCGGGCACGTACATCATTATCGGCGGCACGGACAACGACTCGGACGGTTTCATCTGCGATGCCGCGGAAGCCTGCGGCGCATTCCCGGTGCTGGACCCGCTCGCGCTTCAGACCGTGACGATCGAAGGCAACCGGGACGACCTCGATTTCATCTCGACGTTCAACGGCGAACTGGCCACGCCGTCAAGCGCGGCTGGCGGCGGCGCGGTGTCGGTAGCGAACGCCGTTCGCAGCGCCATGGGTGGCCGGGGTATTCCCGTGCAGCGGGGAGCGAATGTGTTTCAGCGCGAGGCGGAATCGGCCGCGCAGGCGGACTAGGGCCAGGAAATTTTCGCCGTTCAGGTGATTGCCTGGTGCACGAGGCAAGCGCCCGGCTCACGATTGGCACCGGCCAGGAACTCAAGAAACTCCGGCTGCGGCAGTGCCCGCGAGTAGAAGAAGCCCTGCACGTTGAAGCAGCCCAGCTCCTGCAGCGCCGCCACCTGCTCCTGCGTCTCGACACCCTCCGCGATCACCTTGTAGTCCAGCGAGGACGCCAGCGAGAGAATCGACTTTACTACGTGCCGATCGCGGCGCGACTCCGTCATGTTCATGATGAATTTGCGGTCGATCTTCAGCACATCGAACGGGAAGCGCGTCAGGTAGGACAGCGACGAATACCCGGTTCCGAAGTCGTCGATCGCAAGCCGCACGCCCAGGCTGCGGAGTTTTTCGAGCAACAGGGTTTCGGCGTCTGTGCCGCCAAGCATGGCGGCCTCGGTGACTTCCAGCTCGAGGGCATCGGGCGGAATGTCGTGGTGCCGGATGACCTTCTCGACGGTCTTGCAGAAACCGTGCTGCGTCAGCTGCCTGGGCGAAACGTTGACGGCAAGCGGCACGTCCAGGTAACCGGCCTCGCGCAGTACCGCCGCCAGCCGCACGCCTTCCCTGAGCACCCACGCGCCGATGGGTTCGATCAGGCCACTGCGCTCGGCGACCGGGATGAAGTCGCCCGGCGGCACCAGCGCGCCGTTGTGCCGCCACCGCAGCAGCGCTTCGGCGCCAATACAGCGACGCGACCGGGTGTCCATTTTGGGTTGAAGGTGCAGTTCGAATTCGTCGTTGGCCAGTGCGTCGACGAGGGCCAACTGCGTATCAAGAAACTTGCGCGTCTGTTCCGACGACTCCGGGGAGTACAGGCGGTGCCGGACACCGGACTGTTTCCGCGTTGCCTGCAGGGCGGCATCTGCATTGCGAAGTAGTTGTTCGCTGTCGGTGCCATGCTCCGGTGCACAGGTGACGCCAATGCTGATGGCAACCGGAATATCAAAGTTGCCGACGCTCAGGCGGTTCTCGAGTGCGCCGAGGAGCGTGGCCGCCAGCTTGTCGGCCGCGGCCGAGGGCGCAGGATCGACCATCCACACCAGCCACTCCGAGTTTGACAGGGCAAATACGCGGTGCCGCGCCATGCAGTTGTTTGCCACAGTCTGTTCAAGGTTGCTGGCGACAAGGCGCGCCAGCTCCTGCGCCAGCGAATGGCCAAAGGAGGACGTGATGGACTTGAAGTCGTCGATGCCAACCTGCAAAAGCGCCGCACCCTTGGCGGCCTCCCCGGGTTGCCAGGCGCTCAGAAAATGGCGGCGATTCGGCAAGCCGGTCGCGATATCGAAGTAGGCCAGCTCATGCAGCGCATGCTGGTCGCGCACGCGGGCCCGGTACAGGATGATCAGGCCGAGGGCCCAGCCGCCCAGGGCAACCGCAAACACGGTCTGCAACACCGACAAACGCTGGAGCTTGGCCATCGTGTCCTGGCCGCCGCGCTGCACGTCGGACTGAATGCTGCCCGCCCACGTCGTCAACACGTTACCCATGGCCAGCGTGTGTCCATGCGCGTCGCTCAGCAGGGTGCGCAGCCGGTCCCAGCTGCGCCCTGGCCGGTTCTGCATCTCCGCGTGAAAGGCCCTCGCTTCGGCCTCGAAGGCGCCTCGCGAGGTAGCCAGGCTCGAGATCTCTGTGGAGGCAACGTCGGTGCGCTGCAGGTCTCGCAGCAGACTTGAGAAGTGCGCCCCGGAATTCTCGACGGCCTCCCAATGGGCAAGCTCCTGGGTGGCGTAGTAAAGGTGCAGTTCAAGCGATGCACGCTCCGTTTCGGCAAGCAATGCGTTGATAAGGCGTAGCTTCGGGATTTCGGCGTTGACGAGCGTCTCGGTCTGCCGGGTGAGTCCCTGGGTGGCGTCGAGACTGCTGAACACCGCCAGCGCGGTAATTGCAGCGACGGCGGCGGATGCAAGGCTTAAGCGAAAGCGGTTTTGACTGGGGGCTTCTGCGTCCATGAGTTCCCTTGGGCGAACGATGCTCTCTGATTAGCGACCGGGGTCCGCCGGGCTTTAAGGCCTCGCTCGCTTCTGCCGGGAAGCCCGCCCGCGACGGATGGTAGGATGTGCCACGCACCCTGCCGCTGCCGCGGCGCCTGCTAGCGAAGGACGGCGATGCCTCCAGCAAAAAACAAGCTGGGCCAGCCGATTGGGGACGCCCTGCCAGACTGGCAAGGCGCCTTGCGGCCAGGTCGAACAGCAATCGTCGGCGATCGCTGCACCTTGCAGCCGCTCGGCGTGGAAAACCATGCCGCCGAGCTGTACGACGCCTTTGCCGACGACACCGACGGTGCGCTGTGGACGTACCTGTCGTACGGGCCGTTTGCATCGTTGAAGGAATACACGGCGTGGCTGGGCGAGCAGGCGGCGTCAGAGGACCCCCTGTTCTATGCCATCGTCGGAAAAACCGACGGGTGCGCGCTTGGCGTTGCCTCCTACCTGCGGATAGAGCCCGAGGCAGGCGCGATGGAAGTCGGGCACATCGCCTTGTCACCGCGCCTGCAAAAAACCGCGATGGCCACCGAGGCCATGTACCTGTTGATGGCACACGCCTTCGAGGTGCTGGGCTACCGCCGTTACGAGTGGAAGTGCGATGCCTTGAACGCCGCTTCGCGACGCGCCGCACTTCGCCTCGGTTTTTCCTTCGACGGTATTTTCAGGCAGGCAACGGTTTACAAGAGACGCAATCGCGACACCGCCTGGTATTCGATACTCGATCGGGACTGGCCCGCCCTGCGGCAGGGCTTCAGCCAATGGCTTGACCCGGGCAACTTCGACAATGACGGGCGACAACAATCAACGTTGCAGGACTGCCTCGCCGAGGCGGCCGCACCTTCCTCCCGGCCCTGAAAGGGCAGGCGACTCTACTCAAAGGCATTACGTGTGATGGTAGCCAAGGGAGAAAATTCTCGATCCAGACGAACCGTTTGGCGCGTTGTTCGGCTACTTACGTTTGCGGCAGGTGGTACCGTGCTGTTGCTCGCCGTCGCAGTTGGGCTACTCATCGCGGCAAACAACGTGGAGGAACCACTACCACCACAGGCGCGCCTTGCCGACTCGCTGGACGCCGGCATCGAGTGGTTGCATGCCAACAGAAACGACATGCTGGCCAACGAAAACCCGATCCTCTGGTACTTCGTGCACAGAAGCGCTGAGCTTGCCGATGACCCGCGGCTGACAGCGCTGGTCGACGCGCACCGAAAAAAATACATAGACCCGGAGCTTGGCACTTACGTGTGGGAGCCCATGTTCAACCCGGACGATCCCGGCTTACCCCTCGACTTTGACGCAATCGTCGGGCTTAACCATTACTCACAGCACATGCTGTACGCGACAAACTGCTCCGCCGAGATTGGCCGCCTCGACAGCATCCAGGCGCAGAACGAGCCCGGCTTTTGCGGCCCGGCCCACCTCTTCAAACCAACCTGCGCGACCCATCAGCTCATGGGCATCCGCTTCCTGCAGCGCGCCGAGTGCGGAGACGCCGACAAGAACGCGGCGACCGTGCGCGAGTTACAACGGATGATCCGGCGGGAAATTACGCTGGACCCGCGCGTGCTGGACGCCTACATCCAGCGCGCCCTCATGCTCGTCGAGTCCGGTGACACTGCCCCTGTGAAGGGCATCTGGATTCGCAGAATCCTCGACCAGCAGCGCGCAGACGGCGGCTGGGGCAATTTCCAGCCGTTGATGGCGCTGTCCGACAAGCGCTTCCTCGGTTTTGGCAGCGGCCAGTCGCGCGCACGCGGATCGTTTCTCAAGGTATTTCGAATCAGCCGACCGACCTCGACGTTTCACGCCACGGCCCAGGGCGTTCTACTGACGGCGCTGCTGGTTCACGGCGAGTAGCGCTACCCCAACTCAGCCGGCACTAGCCACGACAAGCAGCGGACCATCGGACACCACGACGCCGCCAGGCTTCTCACGGGTAATGGCAAAGGCCGCCGGGTTACGTACCGCCAGCTTGGCGTCAATCGGAATGATGACCTCGCGGGCACCGGCCGGAATGTCGAACACGCCGCCGTCCACGGGGTTGGCATCCCGCGCCGGGTCGACAACCCAGAGCTGGTACTGCGTTACGCCTGGATCATTGACCGGCATGCCCGACAGCAGCATGTAGCCCTCCTGCCGCTCGTCGTTCCAGACGACATCGCCCCGCACGGAGGCATAGTCGGCTGTTTCGGGCGGGGCCCACTCGACAGTCACGGTGCCTTCCACTGCCAGCAGTGCGTTGCGAGCCTCGCTCGCCGTCGGCATGGTCGGGTCACGATTAACGATGCCCCCGACCAGCAGCACCATCGCCAGCACCGCGGCCGTTGCCCAGCCCCAGTTGAGCCGACGCTCCTCAACCACCGCTGCGCGCGGGCGCAGTGGCACGACCCTGTCGTCTACCGGGTCTTCCGCAAAAAACCGGTCGGCATCCTGCATCAGCTGGTCCTTCAGGTGCTGGGGCGCATCCTCGGCACCTTTCGCGCTACGCAGCGCAAAGGCGTTCGACGCGGCCGCCGCCGCAAGTTCCAGGTCGAGGGAGTCTTCGATACCTTCGTCCTGCAGCAGCCTCGCAAGCTGCCGCGCCTGGTCCTCGTCCAGCCCCTCGGTTGCGCGCAACACGAGCAATTCCTGTAGCAGCGGGTGTTTCTCGTTCATGATGATGCCTTGTCCGGGCGCGCCGGTTCACCCAGCGCCTCGCGGATCCGGAGCAAGCCCCGGTTGATGTAACTCTTCACGGTACCCAGCGGGATACCGGTTTGCTGTGCGATAGCCCCCTGGGACATTCCCAGCCACGAGGACATGTTAATCACTTCCTGCTGTTCCGGCTTCAGCGTCTCGATCGCGCCCAGCACGCGCTGGGTTTCTGCTGACGCCTCCAGGACCCGCTGGCCGTCCTCGCAAAGCGCCGGCTGCATCTCATCCAGCGGTTCGGACGCAGGCTCGCGGTCGAGCTTGCGCCGGCGATCGATCAGCCGCCGTCGCGCCAGCATGGAGATAAACGTTACCTCGCCGGCAACTTCCGGATTGTAGCTGCCCGCTTTGTTCCACAGCTCCATGAAGATCTCCTGCACCGCCTCCTCGGCGTCTGCCTCAATCGGCAGGAAACGGCGCGCCAGCGACCAGACAAGGCCGCTGTACGTCTCAATGCACGCCGCGACCGCGTCCCGGTCGCCGGCGGCTATTCGTTCCAGGATAGTGGTCACGGGACGTGCGTGTTCCTTAAACGCGCCAGGCAGGCGACGCGTGAGCGCCGCCTGCCGGATATTCAGTCGCAGCGTCAGACTGCATCAACGACGGCTGGCTGTCATCTGGTCCGTCATCCGATCCCTGCTGTGCAGCGAGTCGTTGACGTCATCCAGGGCGTAGCGCAGTTCCCAGGCACTCGCGCGCAGGCTCTGTGCCTCGGCCGCTTCGGCAAGGCCAATGTCGAGACGATTGCGCTCCATAGCGGTCAGGCTACCCTCGCGCAGGAGTTTCTGCGCAGTCGCCTGGTACACCGCAACGGTGCCGGCAGCGTTGCCGTGGTTGTACATCGGCACGCCGCGATCGATCGCGCGGCGAATCTGCCGCGCCGAGTCGTTACGCGACATCTGGGCCGGCGGCAGAATGACGCGATCGATCACGTGGATGACACCGTTGCTGGCGCCGATGTCCGTGGCAACGATGCGCGCGTTCTCGATGTTGAAGCCTTTTTCAGTCTGGCTAATGACGGCGTCGATGCCGGCCAGCGTTTCCACGCGCACACCGTCAGCAAGGGCGCCGGAGCCGACCTTGCCGGACAGCACGTGGTACTTGAGAATTTTCGCAAGCTGGTTTTTGTTTTCCGGCTTCAGCAGCGATTCAATGGTGCCCGCCGGAAGTGCGCCAAACGCCTCGTCAGTGGGAGCGAACACGGTCAGCGGACCGTCGCCCTTTAGCGCGCCGGCAAGGCCGGCGGCCTTTGCGGCGGCAATCAGCGTCTCAAACGTGCCAGCGTTGGCGGCCGTGTCCACGATGTCCATCTTCTTGCCGTGGCCACCGGCGAAGGCAGGGGCGGCCAGCGTCATGGCGGCGAGCACCAGCCAGATTGATTTCAGGGATTTCATTGGGGGGATTCCTGTGTCAGTTGAACGTCCGCAAAAGGCGGGCTTATCACTGTATTCGCTCACCAGTCGGTTTTGGATGCAGTGACGTTCAAGTTTTTTCCCCTTCCATTCTTTCCCCTTCCACGGGGGACCGGCAGCGGTGCGCCGGCAATCAGGACCCGGGGCCGCTAAGGCGGACCACGGCATAGCCGACGTAGAGGCCCAGCAGGATGACGGCCTCCGGCTTTTGTACACCGCGTCTTGAAACGTACAGAAAGCCGATAACGAGCAGGGTCACGGCGAGCAGCACCGGCAGGTCGATCATGAGCACGGCTTGCGGCATCGCCAGCGGCGCGATGGTGGCAGCCAGGCCGGGTACCAGCAGCGTGTCGAGGATGTTGCTGCCGATGAGATTGCCAACGGACAGCCCGCCACGATTGCGCAGCAGCGCGGCGAACGACACGGACATTTCCGGCAGGCTGCTGCCCATGCCGATGACGATGGCCGACACCGCCACGTTGCTAAGTCCAACGGCATCACCGAACGCCACGGCAGAAATCACCGTTAACTCCGCGGCGAGCAGCAGCATCACCAGTCCACCGGCGAGTTTGAGTGCGGCTTTCCAGGGATCGGCCGTCGCGGAGCCGACGGTTGCATCCGGACTGTGGCGGCGGCGAAAAATCACAAGGCCGAGGTAGGTCGAGTAGAACACCATCAACAGGAGGCCGTCGATTCGCGACAGTTCGCCGTCGAGCGACAGGCCAGCTAGCGCTACGATGCTGCCGACGAGAAAGAACAGGTTGCGTGGCAGATAGCGCCGGCGCATGGGCGCAAAGCCGATGAGACCCGCCGTGCCGAACACCAGGCCGAACTGGCCGATGGCGCTACCGACGGCACTGCCAACCACAATGCCCGCCACGTCCTGGCCGCCGATGCTTCGAATAGACGCGTCAACTGCGACGAACAGTTCCGGCAGATCGGTGCCGATGGCCAGCACGAGAATGCCGAACGCGGCATCCGACAGGTGAAAGCGATCAGTGAGTTCGGTGGCGCCACCAATCAGAATCTCGGAACCAAGCCACAGCCCGGCCATGCCCACCAACAGCAGCAGGAACTCGATCATTTAGTGCCCTGGGTCCCGTACCATGCCCGGCAAGCGAACGAGTCCGGCCGGTTTCAACGGAGAAGTATATTGCTCCGGATCGGCGGCGCAAAGCGTTTTTGGCCGCGGCGGCGGTCGCCGGCTACTTTACTCGCTGCGGGCCAGCTTTGCCTTCCACGCGCCGAGAATGGCGACCTGGAGGTCACTGATCTGGAACGGCTTGTTGATGCACGCGACGACGTTGCCCGGCACTTCTTCGTGGCTGTCGAAGTGACCCGACATCAGGATGACCGCGCCCCCGAAGCCGGTCAGCTTGCGGGCGAACTCGATGCCAGACGACCCGCTGATGCGGTAGTCGGAAATCACCAGGTCGTACTCGCCCAGCTTTTCGGTAAGGGCCGTGGCCGGGTCGGTAAAGCACACAACCCCGTGCCCCAGGTGTTCGAGCATGGCGCGACACACAGACAGCACAGACTCGTCATCGTCCACGAGCAGAATGCGAAGGCTGGGAGTCTCCGGTGCCGCATCCTCCCCGCGCTGACTCGGCTCTTCCTTGCATAGCGGAAAGACAACTCGAAAAACCGTGCCCTGCCCTTCCTGTGATTCGACAGAAACGCTGCCGTCCATCTCGGTGACCGCTTCCTTGACCATCAGCAAGCCAAGGCCCGTACCCTCGGCCGGCGCCTTCGTTGTGTAGAAGGGGTCGAAGATCCGCTTGAGGCTCGCCGACGGAATGCCTGTGCCGGTATCGGCGATTTCGAGGAGTACCTCCGAGGAAGACGGGTTAGTCACCGCCACGTCCAGGGTGCCGCCGTGCCGCTGCATGGCGTGGCCGGCATTCGTGACGAGGTTCATCACGACCAGTTCCAGCGGCGCCTCAACGCCAAACACCGTGTCGGCCGTTGCCTCGAAGCGGGTCTGCACGGACACATTGGCGGGCAGCGAGCCCGAAACGAACTGCAGCGCAATGCGCACGGCGGCGATGAGGCTCACCGGCGTTCTGTCCTCGCGCTCCTGCTTACTGAAGCGCAGCAGGCGGTCAATGAGCTCCTGCGCGCGCTGCGCCGCGTCCCGGATGGCGCCCGCCGAGCTCTCCAGCTCGCGCGGATTTTTCGTCAACAGCTCGGCGCGGCCAAGAATGGGCGTCAGCAGGTTGTTCAGGTCGTGGGCAATGCCGCCGGCGAGCGTACCGATGGTTTTCAGGCGCTCGGCGTCCACCAGGCGGTGCTGGGCTTCCTTGGTCTCGCTGATGTCGGTCATGAAGCAGAAATGGCCGGTGTGGTTGCCGTCGGCATCCGTCGTCTTGACCAGGAGCAGGCGCTTGTAGAACACCGATCCGTCTTTCCGCACGGCCCGTGTCTCGACGGTGGCTCGCCCCTCGCGCAGCATTTTCTGCACGCCGGCGATGCCGTCAGCATGGTCGCTTTCGGGCACCGTGACGGCCCATGACTGGCCCAGCAGCTCGTCTGCGGAATACCCCAGCATGCGCGCATAGCCGTCTCGCACCCGACGAAAAAACCCTTCAGGATCAAGCCACGAGATGCCGGTGCGCGAATTGTCGATCGCGAGCTTCAGCTCCTCGAGCGTTGCGTCATTGGCATAGTCTACGGGCTGGTCACGCCGGGCGGCGAGGTGGGATCTGTTTTCGGACATGAAGGCGCCTGCTGCAGCGGAATAGCAGGCGCAGTGTCAGCGGATTGCGCCAGAGCGGCAACTCCTGCCGCAAGGCGAACTGTTACAGGTTCGCGTCAATTACCGCGAGCACGTCGTCGATACGCGGCCGGTCCTTGTAGCTTTTCTCAGCGAAACTGGCTCTCAGTGTGCCGCTTGTGTCGAAGAACATGATGCCTGGATGCGGGATGCCATAGCCTGACGTGCCTTTCTTGTGGCTCTTGTTTCGAATGCCGAAGGCATCGATAACGGCCGAGTCAGGATCGGACAGCAGCGGGAAAGCGATGTTGAACTCCTGCGTAAATGCCTTGAGAACTCCCGGGCTGTCGTAGCTGATGGACACCAGTGTCAATCCGCGCTCGGCAAAATCGGCGTGCCGCTGCGACAGCTCGATAAGCTGCCGTTTGCAGAACGGGCACCAGTCTGCCGAACGCACAAAGGCGACAACGAGCCCGTTGCCGGTCGCGGAGAGCTCCCCCAGCGCGACGGTGCGGCCGTCGGGAGTGCTGGCGGTCAGGCCGTCAGGCAGCGTGGTGCCCTGCGACGGGCCCCAGCCCTCGGCCGCGACCGCGGTGTTGGCGGCAGCGTAGGCCAGCGTGGCGACGACAAGGGCCAGCGTGGCGGCCAGCACCAGGCTGGAAAGTCGGGGTGCGTGGATCATTGGGCTCTCCGAATACGGTTGGGGAAACGTTTTGGTAACGGCCACCCTCGCGCTTCTCATGGCCGCCCGCTCAGCAATACGACCGGATGACGTCGGAAAATATTTCAGGCGTTTCCCTGTGAGCCATCATCCTTCCCCAAGGATTTTCCTTCGCGCTGACTATTCCGCGGTCGCGATCCCCTCAACCGCGGCAGTGTCGCCGCTGGTGTTTGGCAGGCCCAGCGACGGTACCGTGGGTCCAACAATGGAAATCGTATACGGAATCTCGAGGGGCGACGTGCCGGATGGGTCCAAAGCAACAAAGTCAGACTGACTCTCACCGGGCTGGATGCCACCGGTGGTCTCGAAGCAGTCGCCGTTGGTGCACCACTGAACCGGGGCGAACAGGCCCCGGCCCCAACCTGGCGGTGCCGCGGCCCACGTCAGACCTATCGACGAAGGCACAAAGGCGTACACGTCAATCGGATCGTTGGAGTTGTTCGTGATCGTAAAGTTGTAGGTGTAGAGGTTGGGAAGTCCGGATACAGTGTAGGTGACGCTCACATCCAGCGGCGGAAGCGTCACGTTGCAGATGTTCGACTCCAGCCCGCTCGGTCCCGGTTCGCTGAAAAACGCGGCCTTCATCAGGCCCAGGTCGGTGAAATTCACCGCACCATCGCCGTTCATGTCCGCATCGGGATCGGTGCCAAAAAACACACTCTTCATGAGACCAAGATCGGTGAAATTCACGACACAGTCCTGGTCAAGGTCGGCGTCGCAGATGTTGCCGAAACCGTCGGCATCGGTATCGAGCTGGTCCGGGTTGATCACGTTGACGCAGTTGTCCATCGGGTCAGGCACCGTATCGCCGTCGGTGTCCGGCGGGGGGACAAAGGCCTGCTCGAAGGCCCCGATATCGCAAACCGGCCCGTCTGGCCGGGCGACGCCGCGCTGATCGGTCGCCTCGCATGTTGCACTGCCAGCGTCGATGGCGGGGCTGCCCGGCAGCAACTCGTGAGTCGCGGTGGAGCCGCCATTGTTCTGCAGCGGACCTAGCAACGGATCAATTGGCGCTTGCGCGGTGCCGACCTGGTCGCCGGGCACCCCAATGGGCCAGTCCGCATTGGTGCCGTCGCCTATAAGGTTATTGCCGCCGGACTGCATGTCACCGCTGGGAAAGGGAGTATAAATGTCCGCCCCCCCATAGCCGGCTACGTTGCCAGCGACTATGCTGTTCGTGGCCGATACCGTGCCGTAAATACCTCCAGCGTAAAATTTAGCTGAGTTGGCGGTGACTGTGCTGTCCGTCAGCGATGCCTGGCCGAAAATACCGCCTCCATTACCGCCCTGTGCAGTATTTCCAGATACGGTGCTGCTAATCAACACAGCGCTTCCGTATATTCCACCGGCCTTGTCGGCGATATTGCCTGACACTGTGCTTCTCGTTAGCGTCACAACACCGCTGATTCCGCCCCCCTCATAAAGCGCCTGGTTCCCTGACACAGTGCTGTCAATTAGCGTCCCGTCGCCGTAAATCCCACCGCCATAATTCGACATATTGTTC
>JBCAXP010000011.1:0-26580 GCA_038533995.1 Pseudomonadota bacterium | reverse complement strand
GCTTCGAGTTCCTGCCGGAGGCTCACCCGCTTCATCGGGTCGTTGTCGAGCGAATATCGCAGGAAGTCGCTCAACCGGGTCACGGCGAGGTTGGCGGTCTCGTTGCGCCGATCGAGAATCAGCGTCGAGATGGCGTTAAGCGTGTTGAACAAAAAGTGCGGGTTGAGCTGGTAGCGCAGCATCTTGAGCTGCGCCTGGTGTGCCGCGGCGGTGGCCTTCAGCGTCTGTTCCGTTTGCTGCTGAAGCTGCTGGTAGTACTTGATGCCGAAGTAGATGCCGCTCCAGCACAGCAGGATGTAGAACGAGCCCATCACGCCGCCGAAGCTGTTGAACCATGAGTCCGGGCGCCATCCCTTCTTCACCCAATCCCAGTACAGCTGGTTTTCGGCCCTCACCCATACCAGCGCGAACACGTAGCAGATGAGCAGCGCGCCGAGTGCGATGCGCCACGGCGGCTGGGTCCAAAGCCGGTGGTACAGAGCGCGCAAGGGAAAGGTAATGAAAAAGCCCATCACCGCGGTGGCCGAGATAACCGGAATAAAGGAATCGGGTTTTTCATGCGCCAGGGCGCCGAGCCAGGCGGCAATCACGTAGCCGCTCCAGCCGCCGATATTCAGCGCCCAGTAAAAGCGGCTACGGTCCAGCAGCAGTTCGCGTAAGGTCATGGGAACGACACGATAACAGAACCCGGTCAGAGCACCACAACGCGCTCGCCGGCGTCGAGCGCTTCGGCGCCGCGTACCGCGACGCGATCGCCGGCCTGCAGCGCCCCGCGAACGGCCACGCGTTCACCGGCTGCCTCATCGACCTCGACAGAGACCGGCTCGGCGGTGCTGTCGGAGCCAATACGCATCACGTAGGCGCCATCCGCGCGCAGCACGATGGAATCCCTTGGCACGGTGAGTACCGCTTCCGATGCGAGGGGCAGGGTAACGCTGACCAGCTGCCCGGCTGCCACGTGCTGCGGCGCCGCCGGTGGCAGGTCGATACGCACCTCAAAGGTTTGCGAGGTCGCGTCCGCCGCGGGCACGGCGGTTCGCACTGTACCGTCCAGGCGCAGGTTGGCAATGCGCACCGTCACCTCAGCGCCGAGGCGGGTGCGGGGCAGGTACCGGATCGGTACCGATGCGCGCACTTCCAGCAGCTGCGTGTCGGTCATGGTGGCCAGCGCTTCGCCGCGCGGCACGTCTTCGCCGCCGCGACGCAGCTGTGCCGTGACCACGCCGCTGAACGGCGCGAGCTCCACGCAGCGCTTGAGCTCGGCGTCGGTCTGGCGAACGCGCAGCTCTGCGACGCGCACTTCACTGTGTGCAAGGCTTTGCTCGCCGCGCAGGCGGTCCAGCTCGATAACCGGCGAGGCAGTACCGCCGCGCTGCAGCCGGTCCACCTCGATGCCGAGGTTGGTGCCGCGCAGCCGTTCCCGGTCTGCGATGGCCTGAAGCTCGTCGCGCTGCAGGCTCAGGAGCTCGCAGTCAAAGCGAGCCACCGGCTGCCCCGCGGCGATAACGTCGCCGGGTTCCGCCACCCAGGCAAGGCGGCCCTCCAGCCCCGCCGTGATCTGAGCGGAGTTTCGGCTGAACACCGTGCCGGCGGCAGGGATTCCCGGGGACAGGTTCTCGTTCTCCACGGCCGTCACTGTGATGGGGACGGGCGGGTCTTCCTCCGCTTCCGCGGCGGCGGCGGGCGCCTCGGCGCGAGCAGCAAGGCCGCCCAGCACCATGGCCATCAGGACAATCGGAAAGCGTGTGTGTTGGCTCATTGCGCGGACCTCATGCGGGGGATGGCAACGATTTGCGGCGTTTCCACGCGCGCCGGGTGGCGTTCCTCGCCCATTCTCAGGATGCTGGGCAACAGCACCAGCGTGAAGACGGCGCTCACCGACATACCGCCTACGATGACCGTGGCCAGGCCGCGGTAGATTTCGCTGCCGACACCCGGCACGAGCACCAGCGGCAGCATGCCAACGATGGACGTCAGCGTGCTCATGAAAATCGGCCGGGCGCGAATGCGTACCGCCTGGGCTACCGCGGCCTGTCGGCCGCTGCCCTCGCGTTCGGCGGCGCGCGTCTGGTGCACCAGCAGGATTGCGTTGTTGACCACGAGGCCGAGCATGATGATGAAGCCGATCATCGTCAGGAGCTCCAGCGCCTGGTAGGTGAACAGGTTGAGGATGCGCAGGCCGAGCATGCCGCCAACAACTGCCAGCGGCATCACGAGCAGCACGAGCAGGCTGTCCTTCACCGAGCGGAACATGGCCGCCATGATCAGCAGCAAGATGAGAATCGCGAGCACGAAGTTTTGCGCCATCTGGCTCACGGCGCCGTCGAGGCGATCGGCGGTGCCGCGGTAGAAGATATCGGCGTCCGGCGGCAGCGCGGCCGCAATCACCGGCCCGATGTCCGACTTGAGTGCAAGCAGCGCATCTTCCATCGCCACGTCATCCGGCGGCAGCACCTGCAGCGTAATCGTGCGCTGGCCATTCACGCGGCGTAGCTGGGTGGGGCCGACGGTGCGCTGCGTGGACGCCAGCTCGCCGATCACCTGGATGCCCGCCTCGGGGGTGGCCATGGGTGTGCCGGCGAGGTCCTCCGGGTTGTCCCAGCCGCCGCCCCACACAACGACGTCGTAGCCTTCGTTGCCGTCGAAGTAGCGGCCCGCGAACAGGCCCCCGGTCAGCGAGCGAATGGTGTCTGCCACCACGCTGCGATCGAGACCGGCCTGGTTGATGCGTACGTCGTCAGGCACGAGCTGCAGCTCGGGCTTCGACAGCGACACACCGGGCATCGCGCGTACCGACCAGCCGTCAAAGCGCGAATTGATTTCCTCCTGCCCCTTGCGGGCCGCTTCCATCAGTGGCTCGAGCGCCGGTCCCTGGATGTCGATGTCGATGTTGCGGCCGCCGGACACGCCAATGTTGAGCAGCGACGCGCGGGACACAAAAGCCTCCACGCCCGGCATGCCGGACAACAGGTCGTTGCGCAGCAGGTCCATTAGCTCCGGCGCCTCGCGCGGGTCCTGCGGGTAGATGAAAATGCCGGTGGCGTTGGAGCCGTACGAGTACAGGTTGTAGCCGCGAATGCCCGGGCTCGCGTCGCCGTCGACGTGCGGCTGGAAGCGCCGGATGACGTCGGCAATAAGCTCATCTTCGATGGTGCCGAGCGGGATGCCTTCCGGCATGCTGAAGAACACCTGCACACCGTCCGCGTCAGCCTGGGGCAGAAAGTCCAGGCGGGGCGCAAGCATCACCGTGAGCAACGGCGGCACCGTCAGCAGGGTGCCAATCCACAGCATCCTCCGACGGCGGGTGTCGGTCATCGACACGATGCGCGCGGTAACCGTGTCCCAGAAGCGCGCCATTGGATCTTTAAAGCTGACATCGGTGAGAAAGCGTGCGCTCGCAACGGGCAAAATTGTCATCGCCGCGAGCGTCGAGGCAGCCACGGCTACCGACAGCGTCAGCGCAAGGTCCGCGAAAAGCTGCCCCTCCATGCCCTGCATGAAGAGTATCGGTGCAAAAATCGCGATGCTGGTAATGGTGGAAGCAAACAGCGCGCCGACTACCTGCGAAGGTCCCTCCCGGGTTGCCCGCTCGACAGACATGCCGCCCTGGCGCAGCCGCACGATGTTTTCCTGCACGATGATGGCGGCGTCGAGCACGAGCCCCACCGCAAACGCAAGGCCAGCGAGCGACACGACGTTCAGGCTTCTGCCCAGCAGGTTGAGCGCAACAAACGCGCACAGCAGCGATGCCGGAATCGTCAGCGCAATAAGCAGCGTGGCGCGCCAGCCGCGCAGGAAGCACCACAGCACGCCGAGCGCCAGCGCTACTCCCAACAGCAGGTTGCCGTTCACCAGGCGAATCGCACGGCGAATGTGCACCGACGCGTCAAAGCTCAGCACCAGCTTGAGCTCCTGCTCGGCAAGCGGACCGGCGTTGAGCTCGTCGATGGCCTTGTTGATCTCGTCGAGTATCGTGACCGTGTTGGCCCCGTACGCCCCTTGCACGCGAATGTAGTAGGCCGGATAGCCAGTGCGGTACATGAAGCCGCTTCGCGGGTACAGCGCGGTGTCGACATCGGCGACGTCACGCAGGTAAACCGGCTGGTCACCGCGGCGGGCAATCACGAGGTCGCGTAACTCTTCGAGCTCGAAGCCGCCGAGGTAGCGCACCGTGTACTGCCGTCGGCCGACGTTCGCAAGGCCGCCGGTGCTGTGCGTTGCGCGCTCCACCGCCGAGGCAATGTCCGACACCTGCACGCCCAGCGCGGCGGTGCGGTACGGGTCGAACGTGATCAGCACCATTTCGTCCCGTTCGCTGGCAAGGTCGATACGCTGCACGCCGTCGATTGCCAGCAGCCGGGGCTCGACATCGGTTTCGATGACGCGCTGAAAGTCCGTGACGTCCGTACCCGGCACCGGAACCTGCGGATGCACGAGCAGTGTGGCCACCGGGTGCTCCCAGCCGCCCACCTGGATCTGCGGCTCGCCGGCGTCCGGCGGCAACTCGCGGGCGTTGTTCAGAGCGCTCAGTACGTCGATCATCGCCTGCTTGAGATCGGTGCCCACGTCAAAGGTAAGCTGAACGTTGCCGTTGCCGGCCCGCACGTTGCTCGACATCTGCAGTACGCCGGGGATGTTGCGCAGCGCCTCTTCCTGAGGCTTAACGATATTGGCTTCGACTTCCTGCGGCGCGGCAGAGCGCCACCCGGTGTTGATGTTGATTTCCGGGTATTCGATGGGCGGCAGCATCTGGATGGGCAGGGAGACAATCGCCACGACGCCGAGCACCAGCACCAGTACGGCAACGGCGAGCAGCGAGGCGGGATTGTCGGCAGACAGGCGAATCAGTGACATCGGCTTCTTCCAGGTCGCGAGTGTACGTACCAGGATTGGATGCCCGTTTTAAAAGGAAAGTTTGCACGGCGCCAGACGCTTTGCGACGAATGGTGCGAGGACCGGGACGAGTTGATCGTGGGAGCGGCTTCAGCCGCGATTGACCAGGAATTCTCTGTGGGAGCGGCTTCAGCCGCGATTGGGCTGCGATGCAGGTATTGCGGAATCGCGGCTGAAGCCGCTCCCACAAAATTCTCCGGCCGCGGGCGCAGGCTCGACCCGCCGCTTTTCAGGCCGCAATGCGAACCGATGCAGGCCGGGAAGGTGGATATCCCTTATGTAAACCCGCCAGTCGAGGCCCTCGGTGTCCACGGGTAACCGCGCGCGGTCGTCAGACGGAAAGCGCCGGTGCAGCGCCTGCAGCTGTTCGTTTGAGAACACGTAGTCCGGCGACGCGTAGAACGCGTACAGGCTGACCAGGTTCTGCATCTTCGTGAACCGCGAGACCCTGCGGCCACCGCCTGTGTCCGGCGCGCCCGGGAGCCGCCTGGCTCCGAACCACTCGGCGAGCTTCAGCGCGGCCTTCGTGCCGGCCGCCGCAGTATGGAACAGCGCAGGGGGAACAATGCGCAGGCCGTGCCTCGGCCGGCCGGCGAACAGCCGGGGTAATGCGTCCCAGTTATCACGGCAGCCTTCCACAACGTAGTCGCGCAGCTGCCCGATCGTCAGGGGATTGCTGCTGCCGCTGCAGCACTGGTACACGCGCGTTGCGGACGCAGCGGTAAGCAGCTCGGCGCTGGCAAACAGGGCGCTGTTGGCCACAACGTCGACCGGGATGACGTCGATGACGCGATCCTTGTGGCCGGGAAACACCGACAGGCCGCGCTTTGCGTACGCGTAGATCACCGCGTCGGCGACCTTGATGCCCTCCAGCCAGCCGCCGAAGGGCTGCCGGGCTGTACTTTCGATAATCGACGGGCGAAGCACGGTCAGCGGGCCGTTGGGCCGGCGCGCCATCAGGCGCTGCTCGGCCAGCCACTTGGTAAGCGTGTAGCAGTCGTTCCAGCCGTACTGCCGCGCTTTCTCCTGGCCCAGCGTCACCATCGCCTCGTTGCGTGCACGCTCATTACCACGATGAGCAGCGGCAGTGGCGTCCACCGCTGTTTCCAGGTCGCCCACGATGTGGTCGGTATTCCAGGCCTGCATGCCAGTGTGCGCAGCGACCGGTCCGGCAGCGCGCTTTGCCCGTGATGGCGCGCCGTTGTCTTCGGCAATCAGCCCGCGCCTGACGCCGTTGACGTAGCACGTGGAGATGTGAAGCAGCGGAATGTTGCGGCGTGCCGCGAAGCTGGCGAGGCGATCCACGGCATGCATGTTAGTGAGCATTGCCTTGTCGAGCGCTTCGCGAAAGTTGACGCTGGCGGCGGAGTTGATGATGAGGTCCGCGGATTCTGCGAGCGACTGGTACCGCAGTGCGTCGAGCCCAAGCCTCGGCTGGTTGATGTCGGCAGCCACCGCCTCAATGCGGGCAGTGCGCTCGTTGAAGTCGGTCTCGCCGATTGCATCGCGAAGCTGGCGAAACAGCGGCGTTGCCAAGAGTTCCCGGGCGATACGCATTGTCGGCTGCTCGCCCTTGTGTCCGGCGCGAACCAGCAACGTGAGCTTTGCCAGGTCGGGTGCTTCGCGCAGCAGCGCCTCGACGAGCACCTTGCCGAGGAAACCGGTGGCGCCAATGACGACGATGTGCTTACCGGCGAGACTGTCGGCGATGCCGGGGAGTGTCTGGTTTCGCATTTTGCTTTCCTTGCAGTCGGCTTTGAGGCCGGCGGTGCTACTTTGTCGGTTGGTCCTGCGCGCCAGGCGCCGGACCGAGTCGCACGTTGCGATGCACAATCCGTGCCACGCGATGCGCCCGCGCAGACAGCGGACCGGGGCGTAACGCAATGGCCGAAATTGCTCGAAGTTGGTGCGGGGGTCGTGAACAGTGCCGCTGAATGGCGCGCATTTGCGCTAAGCGGAGACCACATGAGTGTCGGCGCTGGCGCGACCGCCGCGGTGCGTACGCTAGCCGGTCAAGGTGTCAGATTGACGATGGTTGCGTGACGGTGATGTGACAGTGTGGCTGCGGCGAAAAGCGCCGGGGGTCAGGCGTGCAGGAGTTCCTCGCTCATCGCCTGGATGTCGGCGACGGATGCGCCTTCGAAGTACAGCCGGTGCCAGAGCTCCAGGTTGATCAGAATCCACAGTCGGTAGCTGTGGTCCGTCGCACCGGTCACGTGTTCCCTCAGCAGCCGCGCAATGTAGTCCGGCTCGAAGATGCCCGCCTGCACGAAGCGGGACTGTGCGAGAAGCCGGGTGGCGTAGTTTTTGAGATCGGTTCTGAGCCAGCGGCCAATTGGAAAGGAAAAGCCGCGCTTCGGGCGAGACACAAGTCGCGCGGGCAGGTAGCGACCGGCCACGCGCTTGAGCAGGTACTTGAGCTCGCGGCCGCGAAGTTTCATGCGTGGCGGCAACCGGGCGGCGAACTCGGTGAGCTTGTAGTCGATCAGCACCGGGCGAAGCTCCAGCGAATGGGCCATCGACATGCGATCGCAGGTGGTCAGCAGGTGGTCCGGCATGCGCGTCATCAGGTCGGTGTACAGCATGCGGTCAACGAGGTGCTCCGCGTTGTCAGCGTCAAAGTAAGCGAGGATCTTCTCAGCGCTGTCGGTAGCCTGGAGGGTGTGCCGCGCCTCGGCGGTGAATAGCGACTGCTTGGCGCTCTCGGTGAAGCGAAGAAAGCTCATGCTGTGCGCGTAGCGATTGCCGCTTGTGTGAAACGACATTTCGTTGAGCCAGCGGGCCTTTTGCGCGTACGTGTTGTAGCCGAAGGAGTCCGGTATCAGCCCGACCAGGCGGCTGACGAGATGGCGGCGAAGCGGCGCCGGCAGCAGGCTGTAAACGTCGGTAAGGCGTTGTCCGGCGTAGCGGTCGTAGCCGGCAAAGGTTTCATCGCCGCCGTCGCCACTCAGCGCGACCTTTACGTGCTGGCTGGCAAGGCTGGAAAGCAGATACACGCCCACGCCGAACGGGTCTGCCGGTTCGTCCATGGCGTGAATCATCGCGGGCATCAGGCTGACAAGATCCGCTTCAACAACGCGCTCATGGGCCTGGAAGCCGCAGTGCGCTGCCGCGATGCGCGCAAAGGGCAACTCGTTGAAGCCCTCGTCGCGTACGCCGATGGAAAAGGTCGACAGCGGTCCCGGCTTGTGCCGCGCCGCGACGGCCGACACGGTGCTCGAGTCGATGCCGCCGCTCAAGGATGAGCCCACTTCGACGTCGCTCAGCAGGTGCGCTTTTACCGTGGCGTTCAGGCGCGCATCCAGTTCGTTGGTGAGCTCCCGTTCGCTGCCCGTGAACTTCGGGCCGAAGTTCAGACTCCAGTACTGCCTGACATCGATGCCGTCGGCCGTCACGTGCGCCACGTGGCCGGCCTTGAGCTTGTGGATGCCGGCGAAGAGCGACTGGTCCGCTGGCACGTAACGCAGCGATATGTAGTGCCACAGCGCGTCGAGATCGGGGCCGGGATCGATCAGTCCAGCGGCGAGAATCGCCTTCACTTCGGAGGCAAACAGAAAGTCGTTACCGGCACGCGCGAAGAACAGCGGCTTTTGTCCCATGTGATCGCGCGCCAGGAACAGGCTGTGTTCACGGCTGTCCCAGATCGCAAAGGCAAACATGCCCTGCAGCTCGCGGACGCAATTCAAGCCGTGCTCGAGATACAGCGGCAGGATGACCTCGACGTCGGTGCGTGTGCGAAACGGATAGCCGGCCATGGCGTAGCGCTCGCGCAGGGCGGGGCTGTTGTAGATCTCACCGTTGCAGATAAGCTGCAGGCGGTCGTCAGGCGAGGCGATCGGCTGGCGGCCGCCTTCAACGTCGACGATGCTCAGGCGCCGATGGCCGAGCGCAATGGCGTCGTCGCTGTAGTAGCCCTCACCATCCGGGCCCCGGTGCGTGAGGGCCTCGGTCATCGGGTGGATCACAGACTGGTGCTGTGATGAAAGAATGCCGGCAATGCCGCACATAACGCCTGCTCCGGGTCCCTGGTCGAAGGTTGCACTGCCGTTTCATACGACGGTAACCATTCGCGACAGGCAAGTACAGCGCCCGCAGCTTTGTTTTCGGCGTTGCTGCGATGGGGTCATGTCACCGCAGGCTGTTATCGTGGCAAGGACGGCACTGCTCCGTGCAGTGCTCGTCATTCACCCCGTCCATGGGGTTCGATGCCGCTCCTACTGACCCGTATCGGCCTGCCTGGCTGGTGGTGCGCTCCGCGGCTGCACGTCGTCCTTGCTGAGTTCGAGGTACCGCAGCACCACGCGACGGTTCTCTGCGCGGCCGGCGACCGTGTCGTTGTCCGCGACAGGGTAGCTCTGCCCGTAGCCGCGGGCGCGCAGAAGGCCGGTGTCGACGCCGCGTGCGGCGAGGTAGTAGACGACCTGCTGGGCGCGCTGCGTAGACAGGCCCTTGTTGTAGATCGCGCCGCCGACGTTGTCCGTATAACCGGCGACTTCCACCAGCACGTCGGAACGGCGCGACAGGTCCGCGGCAACCGCGTCGAGTGCCTCGCGTGAGTTGGCCGTGAGCCGGTCAGACTTGTACTCGAACCGCACGACCGGCAGTGACACTTTCGGCTGGCTGCGTGCGGGCTGCGGGGCCGCGGCAACGGCCGGCAGGGCAGGTAGCGCGCGAAGCTCGACCCGCCGGTTTGTGGCACGGCCTGCTTCCGTCTCGTTGCTCATCAGCGGCTGCCGCTCGCCGAAGCCTCTTGCGACAAGCTGGCGGCGATCGACACCGCGCGCCACCAGGTGATCCAGTACCTGCTGTGCGCGCTGTGCGGACAGGCGCTCGTTGTAGCGGCGTCCGCCGATGTCATCCGTAAAGCCGGCGATTTCTACGGCAAGGTCCGGTTGTGCAGACAGCAGCTTCGCCGCGTCGTCCAGTGCGCGCGCTGATTCAGGCGTCAGATCATCCGACTTGTAGGCAAAGCGCACGACGGGGAGCTTCACGGGCAGCGCGTCGGGGCAGTCCTGGGCGTTACTCGCTTCGTCGGCACAGGGGTCGGCCTCGGCGGCAGGGCTGTCCTCGGTTTCAGGTTCGGGCTCGCCTTCTACTCGCGCTTCCTCAGCTTCGGCGATGGTTACGGCATCTTCAGCTTCGGCAACGGCTTCGCCGGCGTCGGCGTCGGCCACTACGGGTGCCTCGTCTTCGTCATCCGCGTTGCCAAACAGGGTGCGGCTGCCGCCAAAGGACTTGCCGAACGACACGCTGGCAAACCAGGCGTCCCGGTCGTACCAGTCAACGTTGCCACGGAAGAAGAGGCCATTGTCGCCAACCGCGTAGCGCACGCCGGTGCCGAAGGCGACCTGCACGCTGGACTGCTTGTCGAAGGAAATAGGCGCGCCCTCGGCGCTGTTGGAAATCGCGGACAGTCCGATTTTTGCATACGGCACCAGCCTGTGGTCGCTGCGCCAGCGGTAGCCGCCCATGATCGACGGGACCTTGTAGCTGATCGCCGCATTCGGAAACGCGGCGTCGATCTGCGGGTTGCGGTTCGTTAGCCCTGCCTCGCCGAGGTCGGCGTACTTGAACTCCGCGAACCAGTGCCGGGTGATCTGCTTGCCAATCGTTGCGTGCCAGCCGCTCGAGTGATTCTCGCTGGCGTCGTGCAGAAAGTTCTGGGCCTCGCCGTCCGGCGAGAGGTAGGAGTAGCCAATGCCGAAGTCGGCGTACCAGCATTGCTTCCAGCCGTACCGGTCTTCGATGGGTCCGTCGCCGTAAGCCGCCGCGGTCACCTGCGGGCACTGCATGTCGGCGTGCGCCGGTGTCGGCAGGAGCGTGGGCAGCAGCAGTGCCGCGAGCAGTGCGAGGCCATACGGGTGCTGCCTCGCCACCCGGTAGCGCCACGCGAGCGCGCCGATCAGCAGCAGCACGAGCCCCAGGGCGTAGCCGCCGCCGCCAAAGCCCTCCAGCGCTGTCTCCAGCGACTCGCCGCTGTCGATGTAGTCGGGCAGTCCGTTGCCGTTCAGGTCGTCCATGCCCTCCAGCGCATCGCTGATGCCGTCGTTGTCGCTGTCGGTATCCTGGTAGTCGGGTATGCCGTCCATATCGGTATCCACCGGGTTGAAGAGGTCACGGGCTTCCATCGAATCGTCGATGCCGTCGTTGTCGCTGTCAGGGTCCTGGAAGTTCGGCAGGCCATCGCCGTCGATGTCACCGGTGCCCTCGATGTCGTCGGCGATGCCGTCGAAGTCGCTGTCGGGCGTGGTGCCGTGGCCGTCGAAAGGATCGATAACGTCGATGATGCCGTCGCCATCGACGTCGTCGCCGTCGTCGACCGCGCCGTCGCCGTCAGTGTCGAACTCGGCCGCCGGCGTGTCTTCAATGTCGTTGACGCCGTCGTCGTCGCTGTCGACGTCGCGGTAATCGTCACTGCCATCGCTATCGGTATCGGCCGGGTCGGTGAGGCTGCCCTGGTTGTTTGCAGGATCGTCGATGATGCCGTTGCCGTCCTGGTCAGTACCGCCGGCTTCCTCGGTATCGGTGAGGCTGTCGTTGTCGGAATCGAGATCGCGGAAGTCCGGAATGCCGTCGCCGTCGGTGTCGACCGGCGCGGCGTTGTCATCAACACCGTCGCCGTTGGCGTCTTCGCCGCCGGTTACGTCGACATCAACGCTGTCATCGATCTGGTCGCCGTCGCCATCGGTCAGCGGCGCAAGATCGGCTTCCACGCTGTCCGGAATGCCGTCGTTGTCGCTGTCGGTATCGAGGTAGTCGGGCGTGCCATCGCCGTCGGTATCCACTGGCGACAAGCCGTCAGTGACGCCGTCACCGTCTGCGTCAGTGCCGCCGCCGGTGTCGGCATCGTAGCCGTCATCAATGCCGTCACCGTCGCTGTCTTCGCCGGTCGCGATGTCGTCTTCGAGCGTGTCGGGAATACCGTCGTTGTCGCTGTCGGCGTCGAGGTTGTCCGGCACACCGTCGCCGTCGCTGTCGTCGCCGCCTTCCACAGAGTCCGGTATGCCGTCGTTGTCGCTGTCGCCATCGAGGTAGTCGGGAATGCCGTCATCGTCGGTATCCACCGGGTTGCCGGGAACGGGCCCGGCCTCGACCGAGTCGGGCACGCCGTCGTTGTCTGCGTCCGGATCGGCGCCGTCGGGCACGCCGTCGCCGTCGCTGTCGCCCTGTTCGACGCCGTCGCCGATGCCGTCACCGTCGGTGTCCGGGTTATCGGGATCGGTCCCGTTCGTGATCTCGTCGCCGTCGCTCACGCCATCACCGTCGCTGTCGCACGCTGCGGCCGTGTTGTCCGGCACGCATGCGTCGGTGTCAGCGTCAGTGTCGGGCTCGACCGGCACGCTCGTGGTCGGCGTGCCGTTGTCGGCAGCGCCGTCACCATCGGTGTCGGGGCATGCGGGGCTCGGAAAGCCCGGACTGCAAGGATCGAGCGGGTCGTCATCCACCATGTCGACAACGCCATCGCCGTCAGAGTCGGCCAGGTCGTCCGCGCCGTTGCCAGCGCCGGGGTCGGTATTGTCGACAAGCACTTCGGTGCCGTCGTCAACGCCGCCGTCGTCCGTGTCGGTGTCGAGCGGGTCGGTCGCGCCAATGCCGGCCAGTACACCTGTGCCGTTGGTTTCGTTGCCGTCAGTGAGGCCGTCGCCGTCGGTGTCGGGATTATTCGGATCGGTTTCTCCCGAGCCGCTGGTGCCGGTGCCGCCGATGACGGCGTCGGCTGCCGAACCGTCTCCGTCCGCATCCTCGACGCCGTCCTGCAGCGAGTCGTTGTCGCTGTCAGGGTCCGTCGGGTCCGTCGTTGTAAACGGATCGGTGTCACGCATAAAGCCGGGCGCTGCCGGGTTGGTGCCGTCGTAAGGTGTCGCGTTGCTGTCGCTGACGCCGCCGGGCAGGGCGGTGGTTACGCCCGTTTCCAGGCCGTCGCTCAAGCCGTCACTGTCGGTGTCGGCCACCAGGGGATCGGTTTCGTCGCCGCTGTTCGGCACGCCATCGGTGCCCAGGAGTTCGCTGCCGTCCGGGATACCGTCGTCATCGGAATCGGCGTCGAGCGGGTCCGTGTCGACGAGGTTCAGGAACGCATCGTTGCCGACTTCGTCGCCATCGTCGATGCCGTCGTTATCCGTGTCGGCGTCGCCTGGGTCGGTACCGAGCGCTGCTTCCTGCGCATTGGACAGGCCGTCGGCGTCGACATCGGCAGCGGCGTCGTCTGCGCCGTTGGCTGACGGCTGCGTGCCGTCTGCGAGCACCTCGGTGCCGTCCTCGGTGCCGCCATCATCCGTGTCGGTGTCGAGCGGGTCGGTGGGCCCTGCGCCAAGCAGCGGGCCCGTGCCGTTCACTTCGTCGCCATCGGTGAGTCCATCGCCGTCGGTGTCAGGCAGGTTGGGATCCGTTTCGCCGGAGCCGGCGGTGCCTGTGCCGCCAATGGTGTTGACCGTCGCGCCGTCTGCGTTGGCATCTTCCGCGCCGTCGGTGAGGCCGTCGCCATCGGAGTCCGGGTTCGCGGGATCGGTGGTCGTGCCGGGGTCGGCATCGGCAACGAAGTTGGGCGAGCCGGCGTCGGTGCCGTCAAACGGTGTGCCGTTGCCGTCGCTGGTCCCGCCCGGCAGCGGTGCGGTGACACCGGACTCGGTGCCGTCCAGGATGCCATCGCCATCGGAGTCGGCATTGTCCGGGTCGGTTTCGTCACCGCTGTTCGGCATCGCGTCCGGGCCGAGCACCTCCAGTCCGTCGGCGAGGCCATCGTCATCACTGTCGCTGTCGAGCGGATCGGTATCGCCCGGATCCAGCACGCCGTCGTTGCCGACTTCATCGCCGTCGTCGATGCCATCGTTGTCCGAGTCGGCATCGTTGGGGTCGGTGCCGAGCACCGCTTCCTGCGCGTTGCTAAGGCCATCGTTGTCTGGGTCAGCGGCGGCATCGTCGTTGCCGTTGCCAAACACCGGGTTGGTGCCGTCGGCCAGCACCTCGGTGCCGTCCTGGGTGCCGCCATCGTCGGTATCGGAATCCAGCGGATCGGTTGCGCCGAGCCCTGCCAGCGGGCCGGTCGCGTTCACTTCGTCGCCGTCGCTCAGGCCGTCGCTGTCGGTGTCGGTAAGGTTGGGGTCCGTTTCGCCGGTGCCGGAACTGGTACCGTCACCAATTGTGTTGATCGTCTGGCCGTCGGCGTTCAAGTCCTCGGCGCCGTCAGGAAGCCCGTCGCCGTCGGAGTCGGCGACAGTCGGATCGGTGGTTGTCGCCGGGTCGGCATCGCCCACAAAACCGCCGGCCGTACCTGTGTACGGGATGCCCGCGACGTCGCTCGTGCCAGGGTCCACGCCGTCAGCCGACACGCCGGCCTCGATGGCGTCACTGATGCCGTCGCCGTCGGTGTCTGAGTCCAACGGATCCGTCGCGCCAAAGGGCGCGAGCGGACCGGTGCCGTTTACTTCTTCGCCATCGGACAGGCCGTCGTCGTCACTGTCTGCGTCGAGGGGGTCGGTTTCGCCGGCGTCCAGCGTGCCGTTGGCGCCGACCTCCGCGCCGTCACTCAGGCCGTCGTTGTCTGTATCAGGATCGTCCGGGTCGGTGCCCAGCACGCCTTCGAGCGCGTCCGACACGCCGTCAGCATCGGCGTCGGCCGCGTCATCAAGGCCGTTGCCCGCGGTCGGGTCGGTGCCGTCCACCAGCACCTCGGTGCCGTCGCCGCTGCCGCCGTCGTCGGTGTCGGTGTCGAGCGGGTTGGTGGCACCGATGCCGGTCAGCGGTCCAGTCGCGTTGACTTCGTCGCCGTCGTTCAGCCCGTCGCCGTCGGTGTCGGACTGCGTCGGGTCGGTCTCACCGCTGCCCGGCACGCCGCCGGTACCTTCGATGCTGTTTAGCGCACGACCATCGCCGTTGATGTCTTCGGCGCCATCGGTGAGGCCGTCACCGTCGGAGTCCGGGTTGCGCGGATCAGTTGTTGTAGTCGGGTCGGCGTCGCCCGTGAAGGCAGGGCCGGTGCCCAGCAGCGGACCGCCGCCGTCCGGGTCGGCAATGCCGGCTGTTAGCCCGCTTTCCACGCCGTCGTCGACGCCATCGGCGTCGGTGTCAGTGCTGAGCGGGTCGGTCTCACCGGCGTCGAGTGTGCCGTTGAAGTTCGTGTCTTCCTGGCCGTCCGACAGGCCGTCGTCATCGCTGTCGAGGTCGAGCGGGTTCGTATCGCCGGGATCCACGGTGCCGTCACCGCCGATTTCCGTGCCGTCGTCAATGCCGTCGCCGTCGGTGTCAGCGGTGAACGGATCGGTGCCAAGACCAACCTCGATGGGATCGGCGATGCCATCGCCGTCGGAGTCTGCAGTACATCCGGGTGCCAGGGTTGACGGCACGCAAACATCGGCGTCGTTCGGATCGTTCTGGTCGGGCGTGCCGTCGCTGTCGGCGTCGGTGGCATCCGATTCGAGGTAGTCCGGCGTGCCGTCACCGTCCGCGTCGTCGTCACGCGGGTCGTTATTGGTGTTGGTGTCCTCGTCAACCGTGTTGGTACCGTCGTTGTCGTCGTCGGCATCCCGCCAGTCGCGCGCGTCGGCGCCGTCACTGTTCTGCAGCGGGCTGTTGCTGCCGTTGGCGTTGCCCGGTGCAGGTCCCGCTACGGTATCGAACACGTCGTTCAGGCCGTCGCCGTCGCTGTCGGTCAGGATGCTGATGATGCTGATGTCCGCAACGCCGTCGCCGTCGGCGTCGTGGCCCTCGACCGCGTCGGGTACGTTGTCGCCGTCGGCGTCTGTGTCGAGGTAGTCCGGCGCGCCGGTGCCGTCGGTGTTCTGCACGACGATGGGCGTGCCGCCGTCGTCCGCGTCGTAGGCATCGTCCAGGCCGTCGCCGTCAGTATCGAAGCCGCTGGGCGCAACGAAGGCGCCCTCCGGCTGCGCTTCCACGTTGTCGACGATGCCGTCGTTGTCGCTGTCAATGTCCAGCGAGTTGATGACGCCGTCGCCATCCGGATCGCCGCTGCCCTCGACGGCGTCTGGCAGGCCGTCGCCGTCGTCGTCCAGATCGGCAATGTCGAGGGTGCCGTCGCCGTCTGCGTCCTGGCTGACGTTGCTCGTGGCCATGCGATCGGCGCTCGCGCCGGCCGCGTCAATCTGATCGGTGTAGGTCACCGTCACCGTGTCGCCCGACTGTACGTTCATGGTGCCGTTGTTGTTGGTGTCGGCGGTCGTGCCGATAGCGGTGGGCAGGCTCGCGGTGAACACGCCGGTGTTCGTGCCGGTCTCCGTGAGCTCGATCTGTTCGATTTCGCCGGTGACGTCGTTGACGACCTGCACAACCACAGACTCGGCCACACCGGGTATGGTGTCGAGGTCCGCGTCGGTCACGGTGATGGTTGCCGCGTCGCCGGCCGCAAAGGCTGCGGTAATGCCGGCTGTGCCGTCGACGCCTGTAATCAGCGTGTCGTCGACGGTAACCGTGCCCTGGGCGGTAGCGGTGCTGGTGAGGCCGTAAACGTAGGTATCGATGAATCGCGCATTGCCGAAACCGGTCGACGTAAAGTCGCCCCACGTGTGACTGCCGGCCGGCGTGCCCGAGAGCTCGCCGTCCGGCACGGTTGACGTGCCGCCGGCGCCGCCGCCGAGCAGCGTGACGTCGTCCCAGTACACCTGGGTCGGCGTGGTGTTGCCGAGGCGATCGGACAGGAAGATCGTGAGGCCGTCCTGAATGGGGCCGCCGCTGGTTTCCGCGTCGTTAGCAACGAAGTGGTATTCGCCCATTCGCACGCTGAGCTGGGCGTTGTAGGTTTCCGCGGGCAGCGGGTTGCCATCGGCGTCGGTGCCGTCCCAGGGTACCGAGTTCAGGCCCGGCACCGCCGCGGCAAGCAGCAGCACGTCGCCGGCGTCGCCAAAGCTACCGTCGCGGTCAATGTCGATGAAGATTGCGTACGTGCCGGAGACATCGGAGTTGAATTCAAAGGTGCCGCTGTCCTGCACGCCGATGCTGGACGTGGGCGAAATGCCGCTGTCCACGCCTTCATCGTCGATAAAGCGAAAGCCGGTGATTACCGGCGGGGCGTTCGGCGTGTCGTCGGCAATGGCCGGCACGCCTGTGTACACCGAGTATTTGTACGTGGCCGTGTTACCGGCGAGGGGCGTGGAGTAGCCTGAGTTGGGTGCGTCGACGCCGATGTCATTGGCCACGATGTTGTAGCCAAAGCCGGCGAAGTTGTTGAGGTCGAGCATCCAGATAAAGTTGGTGTCCGGCCTGCCGCCTGGCACGAGCGCGAAGAAGTCCGCATCGGTTGCTTCGGTTTCAGAGAACGTGCCCGCGTTGAAGTTCCAGCTGTAGGCCCACAGGCGACCGGCGGCGACTGTCGGGTCGGGGTTGGTGACCGCGTCGGGAGTAATCGATACGTCGTAGCGGGTGAACAGGCTGTCTTCAAAGTCAGTGAAGGACGTGTTCTGAAGTTCAATGCGGTAGGTGCCGGCAGCGAGTGTGGTGTAGCGAAACGGCGATGTGAGCGGCGCCGTCATGGGATCGGCGCAGCTGACGTTGCCGGTTGCCAGCGCGGTGTTGGCAACGGAGACGTCACCCGGGTCGAAAATTTCGATCGTCAGGTCGTCGGCATCGGTGGAGCCGCAGACGGATACGTTAATGACTTCACCGGCGGTGATGACGTCAACGAACAGGGACGCCGAATCGTTGTCGATGGCGTAGCCCCGTGCGATGGACTGGTCGAAGTCGAGCAGCCGCTGGCTAAGGCCAATCTGCGCCGAGCCTTCAGCCCAGGCTGACGTTGACGCGACGGCACCCACGGCGATCGTAACTGCGCCCAAAAGGACGTTTCGCAGGCTATGGGGCTTTCCTGGCGCGTGCTTAAGCATTTTAGTTTTTACTCCCTTGATTCCCCGGCGTTTTCCCCCGCGTCTTTTGCGGGCTTGAGCCGGATGCAACGGCGCGCGCGGTCTGTCGCTGGAGCAGCCAAAACGGCCGCACCAACCCGACAGGCGGGCAGCGCGCCAGCCGAGGTTAGGTCAAATCAGGGGAATCGAGTGTGACCTTCGTCCCAGAATTAAAGGACTTAAGTGCCGGGAAATTGAGGAGAATTGTGCGGGGCGGGCGTTCCAGGGCCGGCGCGGTGGGTCATTTCCTGGCGTAGCGGTCTGCACCGAGAAAGTGCAGCGAGACGTACTTTTCGTCGCCGACAACCCAGCTGTCGTGGGGCGCCGGAGGTACGTAGAAGTAGTTGCCGGCCTTCATTTCGACAACCGTGCCGTCCTCGAACGCCGCCGTCGCGCAGCCTGACACCACGAAGCCGACATGCTCGACGTGGCAGAAGCTCGCGCCCAACGGAGCGCCAACGTCTTTCGACCATCGCCAGCCGGGCTCGTATTCCGCGCGGCCGATCGTCATGGGCCCGAGGTGCACAGTTTCAAATTTACCCTTGGGAAATTCGGTGACCTCGTCGGGGTGTTCGAAACTCTTCAGCAGCATGCCGTTGTCGAGAGAAAGCAACGCGCTCATGGCAGATACGCTCCGTAGCTTGTGGCGTTGGTACCGGGGTCACTGAGCATAGCATCGTGCGTGATGCTGCGGTCACTTGCACCACTCGAGAAAGCGATGGAACGACAGTCCGACGCCAGCGTTGGTAATCTGGGATACTGTCGGCCCATGCATCGCCAATTTGCGCACCAACCGCCTGGCCCCTTCCCCGTTCGCCCCAGGATTCTCTCCGCAGTCTTAAGCCTGTTAGCGCTACCCGTTCTGCTTGCCGTGTACGGCGACGCGCACGCACAGTCGGCAGATTTCAGCGAGGCAATTAACGAAGCACAGCGAACGGGTGCGCTGGACGATGCCGAGACCCTCGCCAAGGATGCGCTCAACACGCCGAGAGCGCAGAGCGATCCGCTCTTCAGGGGCGAAGTCCTTCGTGAGCTGGCTGAGGGCTACATCACGCAGAATCGGTACGACGAGGCCGAACAGCAACTGACGAACTCGTTACAGGTGCTTGAGCCGCTCGGCATAACGGAGGCGTTCGGCAGGGCGCAATTCCAGATGGCGCGGCTGTTTCGCTACCGCGTCGAATACGCCACTGCTCTCGACTGGTTGTCCCAGGCAGAGAAAACGTTCAGTGCGCTTGGCAACCAGGAAGGCCTGCACGACGTGTACAGCCTGCATGGCGTCATCAGCCGGTTTCTCGGTCAGCTCGAGCAGTCACTCAACTGGCACAGCCGGGCGCTGTCGCTGGCGCGCACGCTGGACGATGAAGCCGGCGTTGCCGACGACCTTTTCAATATCGCTGGCGTTCACGAGTCGCTAGGCGAACACGCTGAAGCACTGGTTTACTACGAAGACGTTCTCGAACTCGATGAGGCCGCCGGGTTTCCGGGCGACATCGCTTACAGCCGAATTCGGATGGGCATGATGCAGATTGAGCTGGGCCAGTACGCGGACGCCCGCGCCAACATCCTTAAAGCGCGCGAACTGTTTGCAAGCATCGACACTCCGCGGGACTATCAATGGGCGATTGCCGCCCTGGCACGCCTTGACGCAGCGGAAGGCCAGATCGCGCAGGCGCGCGCGACACTGGAAGCCGTGCTTGAAAAATCAGAGTCGGGCGGGTGGCCGGTGCTCGCTAACCGGGCGCGACAGTGGCTGTCTGACCTGGAGTACCAGGACGGACAGCTGGACGCGGCGCTCGGCTACCTTGACAGCGCGCTCGCCGATGCGTTGGCTCAAGACTCCATGCTGCGTGCTCTTATGCTGTATGAACGGCAGGTGCGCGTGCTGGAAGCAGCGGGACGTCCTGGCGATGCACTCGAGGCAATGCGCAAGCTCGAAGAACTACGCCTTGGGCTGTCGGATGCGCTGCGCGCGTCGGTGCTCGCATCGATGCAGGGCGAAGCGGATTTTGAACGCCAGTCGGTGGCGCTGGAGCTTGCTCAAAAAGAGCGCGCGCTCTCCGAGTTGGCGCTTGAGCGAGAGTCGACGTTCCGCATCGTTGGCTTCGGTGCCTTGGGCCTGGCGTTTCTGATTGCCTTCCTGGTTTACGGGCGGCTACTGGCGCGGCGCCAGAATGAACGCCTGACGACGGAGGTGGAGCAGAAAACCAGGGAGCTGCGGGAACGTAACGAGGATCTTGAGGAAGCCTATGCAGCAGTCGAACGCGCGAGCGTTACCGATCCGCTCACCGGTCTTGCCAATCGACGCTTTCTTGAACGCAACATCGATGCCGATGCGTCCAGGGCGCTTCGCCTGTGGACCGACGCTGTCGGCGCACCAGTCGCGCAGGCGCCCAAGGCCGGCGACCTGGTGTTTTTTCTCATCGACCTTGACCGCTTCAAGCAAATCAATGATGAGCTGGGCCACGCTGCTGGCGATGCCGTGCTGGTAGAGATCAGCCGCATTGTCGATCGGGAGTTTCGCAAGGAAGACTTCAAGGTTCGCTGGGGCGGCGAGGAGTTCCTGGTAGTCGCCAGGTTCATCGACCGCCAGCAGGCATCGGCAATTGCCAGCCGCGTGTGCGCCGCCGTAGCCGCGCATGAGTTTCCGGTCGATGGCAATGGGCCAATCCGCTGCACGTGCTCGATTGGCTTTGCTACGTTTCCGTTGTCACCCGACGCCCCCGCCGCGGCGCGCTGGCAGGACGTAGTGGGGCTGGCCGACCATGCGATGTATCTCGTCAAACAGGGCCATCGGAATGGTTGGGCCGGGCTTGACGCACGGGGCGCCGTCACCCCTGACCAACCGGTTGCCGACTGGGCACCGGCAGCGTTGGCCAGGGGCGAACTGGTGGTGCTGCGCTCCGACCCAACCGGATGACCGCAGGAAACGCGGTTGCGGTTGGCACACGGCGTGGTCGAGTCAGGCGGGCACAGCAGTCGATGCGCCGCGCCGGCGTGTCCGCGCCAGGCCGCCGGCCATCAGTAACCCCGACGACAGCAGGACGGCGGCGCCGGGTATGGGGACGAAGTTGGGTCTGATTTCCAGGCCGAAAGTGCCGATGGTGACGTCCGCATCGGCAATGCCACCCACAAGAGCCAGGTAGCGGCCGGGATCCACAGTGAAATCGAGTGTCAGCTGCCCGGTGCCGATCGTTTCCTCAAAGAGCAGCCCGGTGGCCTCGCTGGCAATGCCCAGCCCCAGCAGGGTAAACGGTGCCGGGCTCTCCATGTCGGTCAGAATTGCGGTGTAGGTACCGGCCTCGGTGACATCAAACTGGAACACGACCGTGTCAGTGCCAGAGATTGTGCCGACGACCGGCTCGAAATCGAGCCCCATGGCAAAACTGTTTGTGCTGAGCAGTAGCGCAACCAGGCCTGCAGTAATTGTTCTGCGTGTTCGTAACATGATGGGTGACCTCCAGTCGTTTGTTCGGTGCAGCTTCATTGCCTTGCACCTCACCATTAAGTACGGCTGGCGCCGCCGGTCAGCTCATCTGACTAATGAGCAGCGTGCTGAAAGCAAGCGCGGTACACTCGCGGGACAGGCATGGACAGGAGATAAGCTTGAATCATCACAGCCGCCGCCTCGCACTTGCCGTCGCAGCGCTGGCAACAGCCGGGCCGGTACAGGCTGAGGGCTTCCTGGCGCAGTTCACCGATCCCGAGGACGGAAAGTTCGACGCTTCACGCTTTCTCTCGGAGAACGCATACGGCTTTCTGCCTGTGCCGATCATCATCACCGAACCGGCGGTGGACGGCGGGCTCGGCGCCATTGGCCTTTTTTTCCACGAGACCGATGAGCAGCGCGAGCAGCGCATGAAATCGCTCAGGGAAGCGGAGAACGGCAGCCAGTATCTGCTCACGCCCAGCGTGAGCGCCGTCGGGGGCGCGTTCACCGGCAACGATTCGTGGTTCGTCGGTGGCGGGCACATGGGTTTTTTCGGGCAGGGTTCGATTCGCTACATGGGCGGTGGTGGCTACGGCGATGTGAATCTCGACTTTTTTGGCTTCGGTGAGGTTGGCCTGACGCGCCCGATCGAGCTGAACACACAAGCTGCCGCCATCCTGCAGAGCCTCAAGTTCCGCCTCGGTAAGCTGCCTGTGTTTGCTGGCGTATCGCAGTCGTACGTCGACGCCAGCATAGAGCCCGGCAACCTTGGCGACCTGTCCGGCGACTTTCTGCCGCCGGAACTCCAGGAGCGGTGGGAAGAGATCGTGCGTGGGTTGCTGACGACCGACGTCGCCCTGTCAGCACTTGGCGTTGTTGCTGAGCTCGATACGCGGGATAACTTTTTCAGCCCGCGTTCGGGGTACCGCTACACGCTGGAGCACAAGTGGTACGACGAAGCCTTCGGCAGCGACATCGAGTATCGGCTGATCGAATTTGAGGGGCTGAACTACTGGACGTTTACCGACAGGTGGCGCGCAGCGCTCAGGCTCGACTACACGCGGGCACAGACCGATGAACTGCTGCCGCCGTTTGCGACGCCGGGAATTTCCCTGCGTGGCATCCCGGCGGCGCGCTACCAGGGAAACAACGTCGGCGTCGTGGAAGGCGAGCTGACCTGGCAGGTCAACTTCCGCTGGTCGGTCAATGTCTTTGCGGGTGCAGGCTGGGCATCCAACGACAACGATGACCTCTTCGACAGCGACAGCCGGGTTGCGCGCGGTGCCGGCTTTCGCTACCTGGTTGCACGGCGCTACGGTTTCCAGATGGGTATCGATGTCGCACGCGGACCGGAAGACACCGTGTTCTACATCCAGGCCGGGTCGGCCTGGTAACGGGCGACCTGCGGTATTCGTCAGCTGTGCGCTGGCTTGGCCACCACCAGCCGATAGCCAGCGTCGTAGGCATCAAGCTCCAGCAGGTGGCCGTAGCGTCGCTCCCACTCACCGCTCGCCAGGTCCTTGCGCAAGGCGTCCAGCCCTGACTCCGCCGTGTCGATAGCCCAGAACGATGAACTGCCGGAGCGAATTCTCGCATCGAGGTAGGCAGCGGGGCGGCGCCAGTATGCGTAGAGAAACCCGTCGGTGCAGTCGTGCGGAATCGGCACGGGGTGAATCTGCGCGCCATTCAGCCAGCGGCCGTAATCGGTAATGGCAGGCATTTGCGCTTCGTCCAGCGTTGCCAGCTCAGGCAGGTAATCCGTTAGCCAGGGCCTGATCGCAGGGTCGAAGGTCAACAGGACAATGGGGCCGCGCGTTACCCGGCGCATTTCACGCAGGCCTGCCCGCTTGTCGGTCCAGTGGTGTACGGTCAGAATGGCCATGGCGGCGTCGAACGCGTCGTCATCGAAGGGAAGGTCTTCGGCAATTCCCTGGATCGCCGTGGCTCTTCCGGGCGGGCGCTTTCGCAGCATCTCGATAGAGGGTTCAACTGCGGTCACCTGCCGGTCTGCCGGCTCGTAGGACCCGGTGCCGGCGCCCACGTTCAAAACCGTTCGGGCATCGCCCAGCGCGCTGGTGATTGCCGCCGCCAGGCGCGGGTCAGGTTTTCTGAGCTCGTCGTAGTTGATGCCGATGCGGTCGTAAAGGTTTTTCATTTTCACATAATTCGTTATTTGCGCTGTCGCAGCAAGAACGTTCCGCCGGCGACTCTGCACGATGGCGCGTTGATGTGATAGGTTTTTTTCAATGCAGTCGACCATGACACCCGAGCGCTGGGAAAACCTCCAGCAACTCTTTCACCAGGCGCTGGACCTGCCGGAAGACGAGCGCGCGTCGTTCGTCGCACAGGCCTGTGGTGAAGACGCCGAGCTGCTCTCGGAGCTTCAGGCAATGCTCGCCGGCGAAAAGGCCTCTGCCAACGCGCTAACGGGCGTCATCGCAGGCGTCGCACAGGACGCTGCCGATGCGTCACTGAACACGCGGGCCGGGCAGCGCCTCGGCGCGTACCGCATCCTCGAGAAGATTGCGCAGGGCGGCATGGGCGCTGTATACAGCGCGGAGCGCGCTGACGATGCCTTCCAACAGAAGGTGGCGGTGAAGATTCTCGCCAGCGGCTTGCCCGGCGATGAGGCGGCACGCCGCTTTCTTGCCGAGCGCCAGATACTGGCTTCCTTGAATCATCCCAATATCGCCCGCCTGCTCGATGGCGGCACGACACCCGATGATCTGCCTTACCTCGTGATGGAGTACATCGAGGGTGAGGACATCGTCACGTGGTGCAACTCGCTGCGCCTCTCGCTTCGCGAACGGCTGGCGCTGTTCTGCGATATCTGCGCCGCCATCCAGTTCGCCCACCGCAACCTGATCGTGCATCGCGACGTCAAGCCGTCGAACATCATGGTAACGGCGGACGGCGTACCGAAGCTGCTCGACTTCGGCATTGCGAAGCTGCTGGATCCCGACAAGACCGGCGCGATGCAACTGACAAAGGCCAACCAGCGCATGATGACGCCGGAGTTTGCCAGCCCGGAGCAGGTGAAGGGCGAACCCATGACGACCGCCACCGACGTCTACTCGCTGGGTGTGCTCCTCTACGTGATGCTGGCCGGGCGAACGCCCTTCGAAATCAGCAAAACCGGCCCGCTCGAGCTGCCAAAAGCGATTTGCGAGCAGACGCCCACAAAGCCAAGTTCCGCCATTCGGGGCGACCGGGACGCGGCTCGTGAGCGCAAGGGCACGCCGGACAAAATCGTGCGTCAGCTACGCGGCGACCTGGACACGATTGTGCTCACCGCAATTCGCAAACAGCCTGACCGGCGTTACGCGACGGTGGCCGCACTTGCCGACGACGTTCGCCGTCACCTTGACGGCCTTCCGGTGCAGGCGAGGCCGGACGACTGGGGTTACCTTGCGGCCAAGTTCGTGCGCCGCCACCGCGTCGGCGTTGCCGCCACCGTGGCGGTACTGACAGGCGCCGCCGCCTTCGGCGCGTACCACACCGCCCAGCTCACGGCCGAGCGCGACCGCGCAACGCTGGAGGCTGCCAAGGCCGAGCAGGTTGCGGATTTCGTGAAAGGATTGTTCGACGTGTCGGATCCGGGCCAGTCTCGCGGTGAGACGATTACTGCGCGAGAGCTGCTCGAGCAGGGCGCGGTGAACGTGAACAACGAGCTGGCCGACCAGCCGCTCGTCCAGGCGACGTTAATGCACACCATCGGCGATGTGTACGCGCGGCTGGGTCTGTACGATGAGTCGGAGCCTTTGCTGCGGCAGGCGCTAACGCTGCGTGAGTCCCAGCTGGGCGACTCGCACCGTGACGTTGCAATCAGCCTTCGCCGGCTCGCGTGGGTCGTGTACTTGAAAGGTGAACTCGACGAGGCAGAAACCCTCTACCGGCGCGCGCTGGCGCTGGACCGGGAATTGCTGGGCGACAATCACGTGGAAGTGGCGCGCAGCCTGGATCGCCTTGGCCATGCGCTGTACGGCAAGGGCGACTACGACGCCGCCGAGGCGCTCTACCGTGAGGCGCTTGCGGTGCAACGCGAGCTGGCGGAGCCGGACTACGACGCGTTTGCGAAAACGCTGCACGACCTGGGCCAGGTGCGCGAACTCAAGGGCGCGCTGGATGAAGCCGAGGCATTGTTTCGGGAGGCGCTTGCCATCAACCGCACCCATCGTGGCGATACCCATCCGCACACGCTCACCTGCCTGCACGACCTCGCGGTGGTGCTCGGTAACCAGCGAAAATTTGCCGATGCCGAACAGCACTACACCGAAGCGCTCGCGCTGTCTGTAGAGGTGCTTGGCGAGGAGCATCCGGACGTAGGCATCACCATGACCAACTTCGGCCGCATGTACCACGAACAGGGCAACTACGCCGACGCCGAGCCGATGTACCGGTCGGCGCTCGAGATTTCCACTGTCGCCCACGGCGAGGGCCACGCGTATGTGGCCTACGACATCGTCAACCTTGCCAACCTGCTCACCGATCTCGATAAGCCCCAAGAGGCGGAAACACAGTTCACGAAGGCGCTCGGCATCTACGCAGACGCGTTGCCACCGACGCATCCGTATATCGCCTCGGCGCTCGTGGGGTACGCGCGGCTGCTTGTCGAGCAGCAGCGTGCCGGGGAAGCGGCAGAGGTTGCACAGCGGGCGCTCACCATTTGCGACGAGGCACTACCGCCAGATCACTGGCTGACGGCGGCCGGGCGCAGCGTGCTGGGCGAGAGCCTCGTGCAGCGCGGTGACCTCGCGGGGGCCGAGGCGCTGCTGGTGGACAGCTACCCGGTGCTGCGCGACGCCCGTGGTGCGCAGGATGCCCGCACGCAGCGCTCAATCGAGCGCCTGGTTTTGCTCTATGACGCGTGGGATAAGCCCGACCGCGCTGCTGAATACAAGCAGCTCCTGCAAGAGCCCGCGTTACCCTGACGCCCACCGGCGTTGCGACGCGCTTCAGGCGCCGTTGTAGCCACCGGCCCGGTCATCGCTCTCGCCACCACCTTGGCCACCACCTTGGGCGCCGCTGTCGCGCGGCGGCGGTGCGCCCTCAGGCTTGCAGGCCAGCGGTTTGTCCTGTGGGGCCCAGCAGGTGCCCTGCAGGCTCTCGCCACGCCGCCCCTCGAACGAGCAGGCATCCCCTTGAACCGCGCTGGCGCAGGCTTCAACAGCGACGCGCGGGGGCCCGCGACGCTCGCCTTCCCGATTGCCGGAGTCTTCGCCCTGGCCTGAGCCGGGGTCTGCGTGGGCGATGCCTGTTACAAGAAGCGCTGCAAGCAGCACTGAAGCATTGCGAATCATGATGGTGTCCTCACTGTTTGCGTGTGAGGTGGTAGTGTCGCCTGATGCTGCGCAGTGGCCGCGCAGGAACTGTGCAGAAACGGCGGAGTTTTAGTCGAGCTTGTAG
>JBCAXP010000010.1:0-27271 GCA_038533995.1 Pseudomonadota bacterium | reverse complement strand
GAAAGAGGCATCCAAGCAAGTTGTGGACGCTCGCTATAGCCGCTTATGGGGGAATATCAAGTTGAGGTCCTCGCAGTGAGGACGCACCACGACCAAATCAGGTTGCGGCGCCGTTAGTATCGCCGGCCGCCAGGCTCGATAACTCGACTGATAAGCGCCGATGAGCCGGCTTGTTGATACTGCGTATTGGTTTTCTGAATCCTTGCTATTCTCCACAGCCTGGCCCGCCACGGCAACGCATTCAGTCCAGATCAAGTATGCCGTCTTCGTTGCGATCAATGGCCATGCGCAGCCCTGAGTTCGGCGGCGCGCAGGTAAAGGTTATGTGATTGCCGGGCTGCGCACCCAGGTCTTTCAGCGCCTGCAGTGACAGAGTCTCCGCGGGCCTGTCTGTTTGAAACTCGCCGCTGTCGAGCCGCAGAGCGCCACGGGACTCGTTGCCCCAGACCCCTTTCGCAATCAGGTCGCACTGAGGTAGCGGACCGGCAATCGCCGCGCGGGCCACCAGGAAGTCGACTCGGATCGTTGCAGCCGCAGGACTGGTGCTCGACAGCGTGACCTGTTGGCCGACGACCGGGGCCAACAGCGTATCGAAGGCAAAAATAAACGCCGCAAGCTGGTTGGGTTGCTCGTTGGTTTCGAACTGAAAGTCGCCACTGTTGATCAGCGACAGCAGGCCGGCAGTCGAACCGGGTTCGCTGAGCCCGAAGCCGCGTATTTGCGGTTGTGCCAGGCCACCGCGGAAGAACCCGACCTTCTGATAGATGTTGCGAAAGTGCGGCACTTTGAAGTCCTGCTCGTTCGCGCCGAGAACGGCTGTCAGGGATTTTGCGCTTCCGAAATTGCCGTTTGGCGCGTCCAGAACATGGCAGGTATTGCAACCGACCTGGCCGTCGCCCAGCGATGTGAAAACGTTCGTGTAAACGCGACGGCCCTCCGCAAGATCGGGCGTTAACACGTTGTCGAGCGGACGGTGCGGGTTTGGCGGGTACGCGAGCTGCATCGCGAAATCCGTGAAGGCCTGCATCTGGTCATCGTCGAGTTCCGTTTCTCGGCCCATCAAGGTTCTGAACGCGCCGTTGAATTCCTTGAAGGCCGCTTCCTCGAGAGTCTCGCCGCCAACAGGGTTTTGCCCGGTGCGGTCTCCGCGCCAGTGAAGCGGTCCGTGATTGGGCATGCCGCGCAGGCTCTGTGTCGCCTTGGGCCCCTTCATCGGGTGGAAGGTCGGGCTCCTGACGTTAAATTGTCCGGTCGGCGGCGTCGTGAACGGTACGACATTGAAGGGGTTCACCTTCGCCGCCTCATCGGGATTGCCCAGATCCCATGCGAGTTGATCCGTGTCGCCGAAGATGTGGCAGGACGCGCAAGACGATTCACCGGTGCTCGACGTCAGGTTCGCGTCATACAGGAACGGGCGACCCACCGTGATCGACGCCGGCTCCGGATTGAACATCTGTGTGTGCGCGATCTCGGTGTTGTCTTGCAAATTGATGGTCGAGATGCCGTTGTCGAAGCGTGTTAGCACGTAGGCTCGGTGCGTCGCTTCGTTTAGCACCACGCCGGTGGGGCCGCCGCCGGACACCGTGATGTGGGTCGCTGACGCGGCGTCGAAAGACCCGCTTTCGAGCTCTGCGGAGTCAATAGCCGCCAGCTTGTTCGACCCCATGGCAACGAGATACACCGTCGAACCATCGGCGGTGAAGGCCATTTCAAGGGGCGATGCCAGGCTCAGCGCCCGTTCTTCTGCGGTGCCGACCTCCCGGCTGCGATCAACGTGATCGTTCAGGTGCACCGGCAACACGTCGCCGTTGTTGGTCAGAACGCTGACCCGATTTTGTGCAAGGTTGCCGCGCACCGTCGATGCATTTCCGCCAAAGCCTTCAAACCTGATGTGGTTGCGGGCTTCGGTGTTGCTGACGAAGACATTGCCGTTGCTCGGGTTCACGGCCATGTTGAACAACGTCGTGCCGACGCCGCTCCAGCTCCGTGTCTCCTGCGGTGAGGCGGCCATCGCGTCGATCTCGAAAACGTCGAGGTCCGGCAGGTTGAGCGCAGCGCGAGCGTTGAAGTTGGTGCCTTGCTCGTCGACCCATGCGGTACCGTCGAAGCGCAAAATCAAGGCGGACAGTGGAGCTGCTTCGCCATCGACGTTCTCGAACGGCGGCGCCTTGCTCAACGTCGGCACGTCTCTGACAACCGTTGTTCTGTTACCGGAGTTGAAGACCGCCGCATACACCCTGGAACCGTCCGGCGTTGCCGCGAGCGCACGTGGCGTGTCGCCAAAGAGCTCGACAATGGCCAGCGGTGTACCGCCGAGGTTGGTGCCCGGTGCCAACGCGTCGAAGACCCAGACATCGGCGCGGCCAATGCCCGGCGTGGTCAGCTGAGGATCTACGGGACTGTTCTGGCCACGATGCGCCGTCGTGATAAACGCACGAGCAAAGTCAGGGCCGGCGAAGACGATGTCGCGCGGTTCGTCACCGACAAGCAGGGTGTTTATCACCCGCGCGGGCGTCAGGGAAAAGTCGACGACGCTGACGCTGTCGGACAGGTGGTTGACCACCCACGCCTCATTGCCGCGAACGGCGACCGCCACCGGTTCCATGCCGACCGGGATCGACTGCAGGTGGGTGAGCTCATCGCCAACCGTCGAAAACATCTCCAGCCGGTTGTCCGGGGTGTTGACGGCAAGCAAGCGATCGCCGGTCGCGTTGAGCGCCAACGGCCGTACTTGCCCGGACTCAAAGGCGACAAAGCTGTTCAGGTTTGCAGGGGTTGCACTCAGGTCGGTCGGCGGCGGCAAACTGGTTTGCCGCAACGGCCCCGTCAGCGGTCCTGTTGGCGTTCCGGCTGTGGGTGGCGGCGTTGTGGCGACCGCATCGCCATTGCCGCCGCCTCCACCACCGCCGCAGCCGGCGATGGCCAGCGTCACCAGCGCTAGTCCGACCGAAAACCCTGCAATCTGCATTGACCCACTCCTGCCACAGAGCGATTGTATAAATTTTAAGCAGGAATGGTAGGCAGGAGTTTCCAGAAAGTCATAATGAAACTGTAATGGTCGGCCCGGCGACGTCTAACTGTCGGCGATTTCGAGCATTTTTCTCAGTGTGTTCATGTTCCTGGCGGTACCGTCCGCAGCAGCCGGAATCGACAGCCTCGACCGGCCCATGCCCGACGGATAGTGGACATAGATTACGCGTTGGCCCGTCGCCATTTGCTCATCTTGTCGGTGCCTGGCCTGCGAAATGGCGTCGGCGGGAACTGGTCCTGCGAGCAAAACTGCGGTGGCCTTTTTGGGGTCCGCATCGGCAAATGGGCTCTGGTCGACTAAGTCTCGCAACTCCGCGGCGCTCAGCACCCTGACGCCTACAGGCTTGCCCATGTACTTTTCCAGGCGCATCTCGAGCGCTTGCTGCACGGCGCGTTTCGACTGCTTACTTGTGAGCACGATATTTCCGCTGGCAATGTAGGTTTTGACGTTCTTAAAACCAAGGGCCTCGCACATCTGGCGCAGCTCGACCATTGGCAACTTGCCGGTGCCACCGACATTCACAGCGCGAAGAAAAACGATCCAGGTTTTCATTGACGTAGTTTACCGGTCCCTGTCGATGGGCATCGCGGCAATCATGAGCACAGCCAGCAACGAATTCACGGCGATGCCAACCACGCCAACCTCGGGGCCGTAGATGTGCGTGGCCGCGATGCCCAGCTCGCCCGTTTTCTCGCCGAAGCCGAAGAGCGGGTAGGCGAGGGCATTCCAGACGGCGTGGCACACGCTCGCGGTGAACACTGATCCGGACACCAGTCGCAGGTAGCCAAATACACCGCCAATGATCGTGGCGTTCACGAGATAGATCGGCACTTCCCGCAGCGGCACGTCAAAGCCGGTATCCAGCAGAATCGCAGACAGGTGCCAGATCACAAAGGCGGCTGTGCTCAGCCAAAGTGTGGCGAGGTTCGAGTGGCCGACATTTTTAAGCGATGCCCATAGCCAGCCACGGAAGAATCCTTCTTCCGTTAGCCAGACCATAAGCACGCCGATGGTCGAGCCGACCGCAATGTTGAGCCCCGCGGTCTTCCAGTTTGCGTCGGTGGTGTCGGTTGCACCTGCCAGCATCGCCACAAGGGCAATCGTCGCCATCGCAATGACGGGAAACGCGAGTGCCCAGCCGTTCGCTCTGGCGGTTCCCCAGCCCATGCCCATTTCCTGCCCGCTGAACCGCTGCAGGTACCAAAACAGGCCGGCCAGCGGTGTCAGCGCGAGGGCGCTGTACATGAAAAGCCCGTTGGCGTCCATGGCCGTGGTGATTGCAATGGCGGCGAGCACGCCACCGGCTGGCCAGTTCCATCGAGGAGTGTCTGCGTGCTGTAGAGTAGTCATTTGCGATATACATTGCTTACCGAGGTATATTGGGTTACATTATGCGAGTGGCGCAGGCAGATATCAACGGGCTGTTCGACAAGTGGCAGCTGCAGCTTCGCAAGGGTGTGCTCGTCTACCTGGTGCTGACGCTGCTCGAGAAAGAGGACATGTACGGTTACGCGCTCATCTCGTCGCTGTCCGGAAAGCTCGTGGCGCCCATGCCGGAGGGCACGATTTACCCGCTGCTCAACCGCCTGGTACGCGATGAGCTGGTGGTTTTTGAGTGGCAGATCATGGATTCCGGGCCGGCGCGAAAGTACTACCGAATTACCCGCACAGGCCGGCAGATGCTGAAACGCATGCGCAAACACTGGAACCAGTTGAACGACGTTTTCCAGTCCGAGCAATGAACGCACACGACACACAGCCGTTTGAAGACGCCGGTGCCCGAGCACTGTGGGACAGCTACCTGCGCAAGGTTGACGCGCTGTGCACCGTGCTCAATCCGCGGCAGCGTGCCGACATTCAAACCGAGCTCAAGGCTCACCTGCTTGAAGGCTTTATCCAGACGGACGCCGGGGACGAGGCCACGCGCCTGGCCGCGGTTATCGAAAGGCTGGGGGAGCCTGATGAGTTCGTTCCCAGCTGGGTGGAGGAGCGGCTGCTGGATGACGCACAGCCGGGCGCCGGCGCGCGCAGCCTGCTGGGTCTATTGCGCACCAACCTCGCTCGGGGGGTAAAGCAGTTTCCCTTCACGATGCTCGTGGGGCTCGGGTATTTGCTGTCGTTCTACTTTTTCCTGGTTGCGTTCATGAAGCTCATCTTTCCGGCGAATGTCGGCCTTTACCTGACGCCCGCAGGGATTCCCGTGCTGGGCTACGTGGACGCTGAAGCCTTCCGGGAGATCCTGGGTTACTGGCTGACGCCAGTGGCTCTTATTGCTTCTATTCTTTTGCAGATTCTGCTGAACCGCTGGATTCGTCGTCGGTTCAGCAAACGGGCGTGACGCGTCCGCTTAGCGACTTGGGGGACCACTATGATTACGAAAACACCTACTCTCGCTTTTTGTCTCGCTGCTTTCCTCACCGGTTGCGGTGCCCATCAGTCGATTCCTGACAGCAGCGTTGCGTACGCCGGGCAGGGCACGGTGGTTGACTACTACGCCAGCGGCACGCTCAAGCGAGAGGCGTCCTACAGCGACGGAAATCTCGTTTCCTCAACGCAGTACTTCGCAAGCGGCCGGGAGAAGTCGCACGAAGAGTTTGCGGACGGCGTGCTGGTCAGCGCCACCTACTACTTCGAGAGCGGCCGTGTCAGGTCGCAGGTTTCGCCCACCGGCGCTGCGGCCGAGTAGCGCCGCAGCGCATAGCTGGAGAAGAGCCCGTAGGAGCGCCTTCTAGGCGCGATTGGCGCGAAAGGACCGCCGGCCGCCGGAAACTACCAGCAGTAAAGCAAGCAAAAACAGCTCCGCCAGGTTCTGCGCACCGCCGCCGCCTCCGCCAGGACTTGGCGTCGGTGCCGGTGCGGGCGCCGGTGCCGGCGGATCGGGGTCGTTGCCGGTGATAAGCGTCGTATTGCCCGGATCGAACTGCAGGTCCGTGATGTACTCCTCGCCAAAGGCCACCTCCAGCAACGGCGACTGCGTGGGAATGTTGTTTGAATTTTGCAGCCGCCCGGTGCCGTCGGCGTTGAGCTCAAACAGGGCTGGGTGGAAACGACCGTTGTCTATTTCGCGCCCGTTAAAAGTCAGCACTACCGCGTTGCCGACGAGTTCGGCGACCTGCACGCCGTCGTCCAATACCGCGGCGGCGTCGATCTCAAAACTCAGGCTGCTACCCTGCGCATAGAACTCGTCACCGTCCATCGTGCGCTGCAGGTCGAAAGCCGGAAAGCCGGACGGCGTACCAGCCGTCAGTACACCCTGCACCTGGTAGGTGACGCTGATGATTTCCGGATCGGTGTAAACGCCGGCTGCAAGCGGCGCGTTGATCTCGATGTTGAAGTTGAACACGTCGACATCGCTGAACACGTTGGTGATCTGAAAGTCTGCGTCGGACGTCGACAGCGTCATGGTCTGGGCATGGACTGCCGTCGCGGTGCTGAGGCAAAGCGCAAGCAGTAAGGGGGTGCGTGGCATTGGGGTTCTCCGTTCCGGATCCACAGCGACAGGCACTCACCGTAGTGCAATCGAACGGGTTGCGCAACGCGAAAAAAGACCGCCCGGCGACAAGCGCCGAGCGGCCTTTCGACCAGCCTCCAACTAGTCTTTACGGCCAACGCGCCACAGGTTGAGACGCATCAGGTTGCCGCCTTCGGCGTGACCGGTCCAGTAGTCGCCGTCAGCGCTCAGCGAGGACAGAAACGCGCCGTCCACACGGTTGCGCACGGCCCGGTGCGTGCCGCCGGCCAGGCCCTTGACCTCACGCGAGTCGCACTCGCGCTGGTCGATCTGGCCGCCGTCGGCGAACAGGTTCCATGAGCACACCTTCAGCTCCTGGTTGAAGCCATCGATGTCGACGGTGATGCCGATGCCATCGGTGACCGCGTCAAGGGCGAAGTCGTCGATGAGTCCGCCAGACTCCTCGTCGCCGCGGTGATCCGGCGTAAACTGCATCCGGAAGCCGTAATCGAACAGGTCGTCAGCGGCATTCCAGCGGTTGCCGGTCTGCTGCAGGCCGACGATCATCGGGCGATCCATGCGCGTTGCCTGGGCAACGAGGCAGCCGTTGCCGGTGCAGAAGCGGCCGCCATCGTCGCTGTAGCCGTTGACCCACATGCCGCCGTTGCCGCCCTTCCAGCCTTCAAGGCCAACGTAGCCGCTGTCACCGAGCTTGGTGATGAACCAGCACTTCACGCCGCCGCCGGGGGCTATGCCGCAGTCGTCGAACGTTTTCGCGCTGGCGATTTCGACAAACAGCGGATGCTGAATGGCTTCCATCCACAGCGTGACCTGGTCCTGCGGGGTCGAAACGCCGCCGCCGGCTGCCGCGCCCGAGGTCGGGCTGGTCGGTCCGTAGAACGTGTCGTTCAGGTTCAGGTTGGACGCCCAGAGGCCCATCAGAGCTTCAAAGTTCGCGTAGGTGCCGCCGAGGTGCCGCGCGATGGCTGCCGACGCGTCGTTGCCCGAGCGCAGCATCATGCCGTACAGCAGCGTCTCGAGGGTCTGCGTCTCGCCTTCGATGAGACCCATCTGGCTGCCACCAATGCTGGCTTCTTCCGCATTGATCACGATCTGATCATTGAGCGATGCGGTACCGCTTTCGATGGCGTCCACGGCGATCAGCAGCGTCATGTTTTTCGTGACGCTTGCGATGTGCACGCTGATCGGTTCGAAGAGCGGAAACTCCCTGTAGAGCTCGCCCTGGCCAACGCCGTAGAAGTCCTCGACCATTCCATCGGTGAGCAGGGCGCGGATAGCATCCGTCGCTGAGCTGGCCAGGTTCGGTTCGGGCAGGATGTCGATGCCGTAGCCGTTCGGGTCTTCGTCACGCGAGTTGTCGCTGATCTCGAAGGGCGTGTAGATGATGGTGCCCTCGTCGAAGCCCGTCTGGCGGGTCTCCCACGTGTGCACCATCAGGTCACCGTTCGAGTCGATCAGCGGCGTGATGAAGTCGTCGGTCGTGATCGGCAGATCGAGCACGTCCTGCACTTCGCGCACGACAGCGCCGTCACCGCGCAGGTTAAGCCCGGACACGGCGCCGCCGCTGAGGCTTGGGTCACCGCCGTTCGACACCGACCAGTACTGCTGGGTGAGGTCGCTGTTGTCGTTGCGGTAGCTGACGACGTAGAGGTCGTCGTTCAGGTTCGCGATCGTGAGCTCCGTGCTCGGGCCGGGGTTGCCCCAGTCGCCGCTGTCCATGCGGCCAACGACGTTACCCGAGGCATCGTCCACTTCCCAGGTGATCGTGCGCAGCGTGTCCCACTGCGTGCGAATGGGCGTGACGATCTGGTAGTTGCCGTTGGGAAGCACGCGTGTCGCAATCGCGTAGGCCTGCACCTCGACGTTGGCGTTGGAGCCGTAGCCACGGGTGGACAGTTCCAGGAACTTGCCGTCGGGCAGGAGGTTCCACGAGCGCAGCCACAGGTCACCTTCCCGTCGGTGGCCAGAGATGAAGCCAGGGGACTCCACAGTGAACTCCTCACCGCCCTCGAGCTTCTCAAGCTTCACGTCGAGGCCCGCAAAGGAGTCGCTCTCGAAGAGCTGGGACACCTGCAGCGCAGGGTCGATGTGATAGCTGTAGAGGCGGGCGCCCGAGCCGGTACCGGCCGCAGCGACGATGCGCGTAGGCACAGGACCGTTCGGCGATCCGCTCACGTGCAGCACGTCGACCTCGTTCGGATCGGATTCCGGAGTGCCGGTGATCGGTGGGTCGAAGGGCGGTGGCGGCAGCGAGTCGAAGTCATCGGCAACCGGACCGCTCTCGCAGGCAGGAAGGTTGGCAGTGAGAATCGAGTAGAGCGGGGCGCCGTTGGCGTCCTCGGCGTCGAGAACCATGGTGGCGTTGGCCCCGAAGGGTGCGTCTACCTCGAAGATCTCCGTGCCGGTAGTACGGAGGCTGCGCTTCTTCTGCGTATCGCCGTTGGGCATGAGGACGGTCAGGGTCGTCGCGACCGGCGACGCGGCGCCAGTGAGGTTCCAGCGGGCCGCGAGCGCGTGGCTCTGGCCGGGCCGGCACAACGTATCCACGTCGTAGTCGAAGTTGACCGCCGGGGGCTCCGGAATCTGCGGGCGAAGGCGGAGCGTGTCCGCGTCGGGTGGTTGAATGATCTGAGCGGCGAGCGGCTGTGCGCAGAGCAGGGCCGTGGCTACCATCGTTCTTAGGGCAGTGTGCTTATTCATGGTGAGTACCTCCGTTTACGTGTCAGGTTTTTAGGTCTGGGCGCGAATTCGTGCGTCCATGGTTGTTTCCTGCGTAATCGGGGGTGGCGAGGGGCCAACTTTGGGCAGATTAGTCAAAATACATCGACACCCGCTGCCGACGAGCATCGCGAATGGTCAATTATGTAGAGGCAGGTATTGAGCCTGGCGGGCTAAGATGGGCAGCCGTTGAACAGCGAATAGTGGAGTACTGATGCAACTTTCCCGAGTCGGGCTTGCTTTCGTCACAGCCGCAGCCGGCTGGCTGGGTTGCCAGCTCGCATATGCCGCTGAGGTCGAGCAAGTCTATCCCGGATACCGTTGGCAGGAGGTCGGCAACGGCATCTTCGTGCACGGCGCTGACGACCCTCTGGCAGGGCCTGTTGACGGAAATTCCGTAGTCATTATCAACGACAGTGACGTTGTTGTGGTCGATACCCACATCAACCCGGCGGCCGCGCGTGCCGTCATTGGGAAGATTCGCGACCTCACCGACAAGCCGGTATCGACCATCGTGAACACGCACTGGCATGACGATCACACCAACGGCAACCATGCCTATCGCGAAGCATTCCCGGAGGCAAAAATCGTAGCGCACCGCGCAACGCTGGCGGCGCTTCGAAAGGAATGGCCGGCGATGGAGGAGCAGCGAAAGACAGCGTACGCGGCTCTTGAACCCGACCAGCTGATTGCCGCTGCCGACAAGCTCGACGACGAAGCCAAAGCCATCAGCTACCGGGTGTACGCCGGCTACATTGCTGCGCTCAAGCCCGAATTGCCAACGATGGAGTTGGTGTATCCGGACACTGTGTTCGAGCAGGAACTTGTACTCAGCACGGGCAAGCGCCGCATCGTCGCGGAATGGCTGGGGCGCGGCAACACCGAGGGCGACATTGTTGTGTGGTTACCGGATGACAGCGTGCTGATAACCGGTGACCTTCTGGTTAGCCCTATACCCTTCGCCTTTGATTCACCCATGGTTGCCTGGACCGAAACGCTGGGGTCGTTGCAGGCGAAACAGGCGAAAACGATTATTCCAGGGCATGGCGACATCATGCGGGATGATGCCTACCTGGCGCGGGTGTCGGCATTGCTCAAGACCACGGTGGCGGCAGTGCGGAAGGCGCAGCAATATGAGGTGCCGTACGAGAACCTGGCGGACGCCGTTGATCTTTCGACCTTCGAAAATGATTTCACCGGTGGCGATGCGGAAAAGACCTTCGCCTGGAACGCCTACTTCGTGTCGCCCGGACTCAAGAGTGCGTGGGTTTCACTCGGCTTTGACGTTCCGGAGCCTGAGTCTCCCTGACTCGCCTACACCGTTGCTATAAGGCTTCCTTGCCGGACTGGGAAACGTGACCGGGATGATGCCGAGCCAGCGACGCCAGGTCTTGCGCCGCCAGCTCCTCCGCGCCGTCAATTCGACGCCTTCCTCTGCTCGTAAGTCTGGTTCGCCGCAAGCAGATAATTCCATTTATCCAGAAGCTCCGGGTTCTCCTCAACGAGCGCAACCATGTGAGCATCGGCTTCTTTCTTTTTCTTCTCCAGGCTGCGAGCGATACTCCGAGAGTTCCGCGCGCCGCCGGTTCGAAGGGCGCGCTCAGTCTGCTTCCGGGACGCTTCCAGGTAGTAGCTGGGCGCACACTGCAGTGTCTTGATATGCGTGCCAGTTCTGGCAACCTTCTCACACACCATGCGGAATTCATCGACGTCGTTCACTGCGTTGTACGAGTCCCAGAAATCGAGCTTCGCCCGCTCCACCGTCTTCTCGAGCTGGGTCATGTTCATCTGGCCAAGCACGGTAATTTCTTCCATTGACTGCGCTTCCGCGCTCGCGGTGTCAGCAGCAGCCATCTGCTCGCCGTTATCCTCTTCAGCGGCAAGTGCTGGTGATGCACTAACGATCAGAAACAGTACGGTAACGAGTGCTTTCATTTTTCCTACCTCGACTGGAATATGTCTCAAGTCGCCGGCCGCACCGATTAGAACCAATCGAATGCTGTTCCGTGCCGCGACTCTCTCCCTATCTAGATGCCGCAGGTGGGAATTTGGTTTATTTTTTTGACTACTCGCTGTTACCGCGGAGGTGCGCCGCGAAGCCGTGGATAAAGGTCTCAGCACGCGCTCGCTGGGCCTCGTCGGTAATTTTTCCGTCCTGGAACAAGCGCATAGCCCCAGGAACCAGCAGCCGCACGGTACAAAGCTCTGCGCCGACGTTGCGCATCACGGGCAGCCACGCGGTCTGGCCAAGAGTAGTGCCAAAGCTCCCGGGGCTAGCCCCAGTGATTGCCACCGGCTTGCCGCGCAGCGTGGGATCGGTGCCCTCGGGCGTACGCGACAGCCAGTCGATGGTGTTCTTGAGTACGCCCGGCACGCTGCCGTTGTATTCCGGGCTGCAAAGCAGCAGGCCATCTGCCTCCGCAATCGCGGCCTTGAGCGCCACGACCGCAGGCGGCAGGCCGTCGCGCGCCTCGTCATCGCCGTTGTACAGCGGCACCTCGGCAATGCTGTGAATGGCGACCTCAACGCCCTCGGGCGCGAGCGCCGCCAGTTCCCGCAGCAGGGCCGAGTTCAGCGACCCTGCGCGCAGGCTGCCGGACAGCCCGACAATCGTGATCGTATCGCGAGCCATCAGGAGGCGAAGGTCGGAGCCTCACGCCCCATAAGCAGCGCCCAGATTTCCCGCAGGCGGTGACGCACGTCTCGCATCACGAGGTACAGCGCCGGCACCAGGAACAGCGTGATGACAGTCGCGAACAGGATGCCGAAGCTCAGCGAAATCGCCATCGGAATCACGTACTGCGCCTGCACGCTCTTCTCGAGCAGAATCGGCATCAGGCCGGCCGACGTGGTCAGCGATGTGAGGATAATGGCGCGGAATCGCTGAATGCCCGACTGGATAACCGCATCGCGAACCTCCATGCCCGCACGCCGCGCCTTGTTGATAAAGTCGACCATGATCAGGCTGTCGTTCACTACAACGCCTGCAAGCGCCACCAGGCCAAACAGCGAGAACATGCTGATCGCGCGATCCATGATGATGTGCCCGATCACGGCACCGGTCAGGCCAAACGGAATCACCGCCATGATGAGCAGCGGCTGACTGTACGACTTCAGCGGAATGGCGATGAGCGCGTAGATGAGGAAGATCGCCGCCAGTGACGCCACCGACAGGTTACGCATAAAGTCGATCTCTTCCTGGCTCGCACCCTCGAGCGCGAAGTCGACGCCCTGGAACCGCGACAGCAGCTCCGGCATGTACTCCTCGGAAATCTCCTTGATGATCTCGCCGGGCTCCACAACCAGCGGGTCGATGTCGGCCGACACCGTGACCGTGCGCTGACGGTTCTGGCGGCTGATGCTGGAGAACGCGGTGCCGTACTGGATCTCGGCGACTTCGGAAATCGGCACCTCGTCGCCATCCGGCGTGCGAATGCGCATGTTTTCAAGGTCAGCAATCGAGCGCCGCTGGTCCCGCGGATAGCGCACCATGACCTTCACTTCGTCCTTGCCGCGCTGAATTCGCTGCGCCTCCTCACCGAAAAACGCCTGGCGTACCTGGCGGCCGAGCGACGACATCGTCAGGCCAAGGGCCTCGGCCGCGGGCTTGATCGACAGCCGGATTTCTTCGCCGCCGGCGCTGATCGAGTTGCGAATGTCGAACACGCCGTTGTACTCGGCGAGCTTGGCCTCAAGTTCCGTGGCCGCGCCTTCCAGCGCCTCAAAGTCTTCACCAACGAGCTTGAAGCTGAGCGGCGCGCCGCCGCCGAGGTTGTTGCCGTCGGAGAATTCAAGGTTCTTCATGCCCGGGATTTCGCCGAGGTGGTCCCGCCACATCGCCACGACGTCTTCGCCCTGCAGCGGGCGGTCGTCATCCATCGGCATTTCAACGAAGAGCTGGCCGCCGCTGTCGCCGTTGGTGAACGTGCCGATGTGATAGACCGGTGGATCGACGCCCGGGTTCTCGACAACGTACTGCGCGCTGATGTCCATGGCCGCCTTTTCAATGCGGTCGAGGGCGGCGTTGCGCACCTCCGGTGCGGTGCCGTTCTGCATCTCGACGGTCACCTGGATGAAGTCGCCGGGCACTTTCGGGAACAGCACCGTTCGCACCAGGCCGCTGGCGAGCAGCCCCATCGTGACGATGAGCACCGACACGAAAATGCTCGCGGTGACGCCACGGTTGTCGAGGGCACGCGTGAGCAGCGGCACGTAGGCGCCGTGGATGATCTTCTGCAAGCCGTGCTGCACATGACGCTGCAGGCGCTTGAAGAAGCGCGGAATGCGTCCGAAAAGGCTCACCTTCGCGTTGGGATCAAACAGCGCCTTCTCGTCAACCGCGGGAATCTTCGCGTGTGCAAGGTGAGCCGGCAGAATCAGCTTGGATTCCACGAGCGAAAACAGCAGGCATAAAATCACGACGGTTGACATCGCTTCAAAGAAAGGCCCGACGATGCCGCCCACAAAGAGCAGGGGCGCAAAGGCGGCGATTGTGGTCAACACGCCGAACGTGGCGGCCACCGCGACCTTGTTCGCGCCGGCGATCACGTTGTTAACCGTGTGCCCTTCGGCGCGTATCTCTGTGTAGATACTCTCGCCAATGATGATGGCATCGTCCACCACGATACCTAGCACAAGTATGAAACCGAACAGGCTGATGATGTTGATGGTGACCGGGGAGGGCGCGAGCGGCATGAGCCATACCGCGCCGAAGAACGTAATCGGAATGCCAATGACTACCCAGAAAGCAACCTTGAGTCGCAGGAACAGCGACAGCATCAGGAACACGAGAATCGCGCCCTGCGTCATGTTGCTGAGCATCATCGTGAGGCGGCCTTCAAGATAATGAGAGCGGTCAATCCACATGTCCAGTGCGACGCCTTCGGGCAGAGCATCGGCCTTTTCAGCGATGAACTTCTTCACGGCCGCGGCGGTGGTCAGCTCGTTTTCGCCGCCGCTTGCCAGCACCCGCAGCATCACAGTGGGTTCGCCGTCGAAGCGGCCGAAGCCCGCGGTCTCCTCGAAGCCGTCCTTGATGGTCGCAATCTCGCCGAGCGTCAGGCGCGTGCCGTCCGGAAACGTGCGCAGCACCAGGTCGCTGTATTCCTCGCCCGTGTACACCTGGCCCTCGGTGCGCAGCAGAATGTCGCCGCCTTCCGTGTTGATGACGCCGCCGGGCAGGTCAAGCGAGGAATTCTGGATCGCCAGCGACACCTCGGTCATCGTGAGCCCGTACTGGCGCAGCACATGCTCCGACACCTCGACGCTGATTTCGTAGCTGCGGTCGCCGAGGATTTGCACCTGGTTCACCGACGGCAATGCCATCAGCTCATTGCGCACTTGCTGGGCGAGCACCTTGCGGCCGAACTCGTCCATGTTGCCGTACAGCGACACGAACACCACGTGCACCGGGATTTCCTGCTCGGAAATGATTGGCCGTTCCGCAAGCGCCGGGAACGTCGAAATGGCGTCCACGCGAGTCTTGATAGCGCTCAGCACGTCGCTGAGCACCGCATCGACGGATACCTCGGCCGTCACGACCCCGATGCCCTCGCGGGCGGTCGAGTTGATCTCGACGATGCCATCGACATCCTGGATCGCCTCCTCGACCTTGATGACGATGGCCTCCTCAACCTCCTGCGGCGCGGCGCCAAGGTACGGCACCTCGATGCGCACGTTGTTGAGTTCGAAGTCTGGCGTCGTCTGCTTGCGGATCGTAATCGCCGAGATAACGCCGGCGACAACGATAATCAGCATCAGCAGGTTGGCGGCGACCGAGTTGCGCGCGAACCAGGCGATGAGCCCGGTCTGTTCAGGATTGGTGTTGTCAGTCATGGCGTATCTTCCGAGGTGGCAAGCCGGTCAGCGGTGGCGCCCTCATCCTGTTCGCCGTTGATGCGGACGCGCATGCCGTTGATCGGCGTTTCGATCGTGGTAGAGGTGATGCGCTCACCGGGCAGCGCGCCTCCCACAATGTAGGCGTACGACGAATCGCTGCGCAACACGTCCACGGTGCGGATATCCAGCCGCTTCTCGTCGTCGACGAACAGCAGCTGGGTGCCGCCGCGCACGGCGGAGCGGGGCACCTTGATAATGTCGTCGCGGCTGATGCCGCGAATCCGTGCGCTCACAAACGTGCCGACGGGCAGCGGCACGGCGTCGGGGTTGGCGGCATCGAAGCGGTATGGGTCGTCGACGCGGGCCACCGCGAACGTGACGCGCGTGCGTTCGTCCACCACGCCTTCACCGCGGGTCAGCCGGGCCTGCCATTGAGCCGGCTTGCCGCGAACGGTCGCCTCGAGTGTGACCTCGGGACCCACGTTTGCAGCGGTGCCAACGGCCGACGCCTCGGGCAGGTTGAGGAACGCGAGGTCGGCATCGGTGAGCGGCAGCCTGACCTCCGCGTAATCGGTCGCAAAGGTTACGCCGAGCCGTGTGCCGGGCGTCACGTACTGGCCCAGGTCGGTTTCGCGGGCCCGCACGAGGCCGGCGTAGGGCAGCCGGATGCTGGTGCGGTCGAGGTCGCGCCGAGCTCGGGCGAGATCAGCCTTGGCCGTGGCGAGCGCGGCGCTCGCGGCGGCCAGCTCCGCCTCGGCCCGGTAGCCGCGGTCTTTCAGCGACTGGGCGCCGTCGAATTCAATCTGCCGCTGTGTGAGCACGGCGCGCGCCTGCTCCACGGTGACGCGGAAAATTTCCGGGTCGATGCGCATCAGCTCTTCGTTGGCTTCGAACACGCCGCCGGCGACGAACTTCGGCGACAGGCTGACGATGGGCCCGGCGACCTCGGCGACAAGCACCGTTTCGGTGCGCGGCCGCACTGTCCCCTGGCTCTCCACGGTGAAGGCCACCGACTCCACGGTAAGCGGCATGACGTCCACCAGCACGTCCAGCTTAGTGGTGTCTTTCTTTTCCGGGGGCGGCTTCATCGAGGCCAGCCCGCCGGTGATTGCCACGGCAGCTACCAGGATGAACGTCGACAGCAGTACCCGCTTGACCTTGCGACTCATTGTCGTTCCTTTAGTGAAATCACAGACATTGTGACGCGGTATTCAGCGCCGTGTTCATTCGTGAAGGTGAAGAAATCCGAAGAACAATCCAGAAGCGATAATTGTGCCATGAACGTCATTGGCATGTTTCCTCAAGCGGTCGGCCGCGCGTTGCGTTTTGTAACGGTGCCGTCTAAGTTTCTGCGCGCAGAAATGCCCGGCTCACCGTCCCCGGTGAGTCCAGACATTCATAGCTATAACGAGTCTAGTCTTTCGTGACGCGACTTTCTGTCAATGAAGTAAAGATGCCGCAGCGTCGCGGTTGGTCGCAGCGCCGGCCGAAAGAGAGCATCGACCGCTTCAAATCGGCGATATGTGGGGGCTAGACCCGGATCGTGCCGCTGGCGACCGGCACGCTGTAGCCGCCCACCCACGTGCCAGTCACCTTGCCGTCGCGGCGGCTGGCCCGCACGTTCAGTTCGCTGGGCCTGCCCATCTCGACGCCCTGCGCGACTCGCCAGGACGGATCCGCATCGGCGTCGGGCAGCAGCGAGCACAGCAGGCCTGCCATGGCGCAGTTGGCGCTGCCGGTGGCCGGGTCCTCGGGGACCCCGTCGAACGGCGCGAACATGCGGGCACGAATGTCGAAGCCTTCATCACCGGCGCAGTACACGTACAGATCCGGTTCAATGCCCAGGTCTGCAATCCCCTTCAGCCCCGCGATGTCGTACTGCGCCTTCTCCAGCGCGCTGCGGTCTGCGAGTTCGGCAAAGACAAACGGGAGACCCACCGACGCCACGCATGGTTGATGCGCCGTTGTTTTCACGGCGTTGACGTCCAGCGAGACCGCCTTGGCAATCAGTTCGGCTGGCACCTGCTGGCCAAGCTCCAGCGAGGCGGGCGCGGCGAGCTCGCAGCGCAGGCCGCCGTCAGCGTCGCGGTCAATCGTGATGTGCACGAGACCGGCCAGCTCTTCGAAGCACACCGTCGTGCCTTTATCGATGTCGCCAAAGGCGCCGCTGCTCGCAAGGCAGAACGCAGTGCCGACATTCGGGTGGCCGGCAAACGGCACTTCACGCGTCGGTGTAAAGATGCGAACCCGGCGGGTATGCCCCTGTTCAGGCGGCAGCACAAACGCGGTTTCCGAGTAGTTGAACTCGCGCGCGATGCGCTGCATTTGCTGCCCGTCGAGGCCCTGCGCGTCGGGCAGCACGGCCAGCGGATTGCCGCCGAAACGCTCGCGGGTAAACACGTCACAGGTGAGGTAACGATATTCCATAATCTGCTCTTATTTGTCGCTAGGATCGGCGCCCGGGGGATGTTACCAACAAATACAATACGGCGGCTGGCTTCCCGGATAATAGCTAGCATGAACAAAAGCATGCACGACAACCCGTCCGTTCTTCTCGTGGAAGACCACCACGAGATCGCCTCCATGATCGCCGAGCATTTCGAGGATAATGGCTACACGGTTGACTACGCCGCCGACGGCGTCACCGGCCTGCACCTTGCGGTAACCGGGTCCTTCGACGCGGTCGTGCTTGACCTCATGCTACCCGCGATGGACGGGCTCAACGTGTGCCGCAAGCTACGGGACGACGCCTCGCGCGACACGCCCGTGTTGATGCTGACGGCCCGGGACACGCTGGACGACAAGATTGCCGGTCTCGACGCCGGGGCTGACGACTACCTCGTGAAGCCCTTCGAAATCCGCGAGCTCGAAGCGCGGGTGCGCGCCATGATTCGCCGCGTGCGCGGCACTCTGGTGCACGAAACCCTGTCGGTGGCAGACCTGACCGTCGACACGGGCACCCGCGAAGTGCACCGTGCCGGCCAGCCGATCGAGCTGACGCCCATCGGCTTCAAAATGCTCACGACGCTGATGCAGGCCTCGCCGAAGGTGGTGGCAAGGCAGCACCTGGAGCGCGCTGTCTGGGGCGATATCCTCCCGGACAGCGACGCGCTGCGCAGTCATGTCTATACCCTGCGCAAAGCCATCGACAAGCCCTTCGGAACCAACCTGTTACACACTGTGCCGGGCGCCGGCTACAGGCTGGCACAGGTCCAGTAGCAGGCTCCTGCGATGTCACGCAACCGGGGCCTGAGTCGTCGCCTCAGCCGCGACCTGTTAATTGCAGCGCTGTACATCAGCATCGCCGCGGTCGCCGGCGTGATCGCCGTCGTCTGGGTGTTCGACGACGGGCTGACGAAGCGCGCCCTGAGCAGCGAGGCGGATTTTTTCTGGGAGCGCCAGCTCGACGGACCGCCGCTCGCGCTGCCGGAAACCCGCAACATGGTGGCCTACCTGCGCAGCAGCGGTACGCCCGATGAACTTGAACCTCTGCTCCCTGGCTTTCACCGCCTCGACGGGCCCAAGCGGTCTGTCGTGTTTGTCAGCGACCGCGGCGATGAGCGCCTGTACCTTGTGTTCGACAGCGCCCGCGTTAACGAACTGGTCGCGCTGTTCGGCCTCGTCCCGCTGGTGGTAGTGCTCATCGTCATTGCCATCGCGATGTACTCCGCGTACCGCGTCTCGCGCCGCGCTGTGTCGCCGGTGATCTCGCTCGCGGCGAACGTCGCGCGCCTTGATCCGTCATCGCCGCAGCCCAGCCTGTTCCGCGTGCCGGAAGAGGCCGACGACGAAATTCAGCAGCTCGCCACCGCGCTCGAGGGCCTGAGCGAGCGGCTCGATTCCTTCGCCGAACGCGAGCGCAACTTCACACGCGACGCGAGCCACGAGCTGCGCAGCCCGCTGACGGTAATTCGGATGGCAGCGCAGCGCCTTGCGGACGATGCATCGCTCGACCGCGCCGGGCAGGCGTCGGTGGAGCGCATTGCCCAGGCCGCCAAGGACATGGAAGAACTCACCCAGGCATTCCTGCTACTGGCGCGCGACTCGGAGCGCGCGCTCGATGCCGACTGGGTGTGCGTCAACGACGTCGTCGAGGGCGAGGTGGAGCGCAGCCGGTATCTCATGGAGGGGCGCAAGGTGCGCCTGTCGGTGCACGCCGAGCAGCGCCTGCTGACCTGCGGTCCGGAAAAGGTGCTGGCCAGCATGATCGGCAACCTCGTTCGCAACGGGCTCGCGTACACCGACGAAGGCGAAGTGCGCGTAACCATCGACGATTCACGCATCGTGATCAGCGACACGGGCCCTGGCATGACGGCGGGCGTCGTCAGCCAGGTGTTCGAGCCTTTCTATCGTGGCGGGCGCACTGCGCGCCGCCGGGGCGGACACGGCGTCGGCCTGACAATCGTCAAGCGGCTGTCGGAACGCTTTGGCTGGCCCCTCGACGTCGACAGCCAGCCCGGCCGCGGAACGTCGGTCACTGTTTCTTTCCCGAATAGCAAAATAGAAACGCTGCCTTCACCCGACCATCACGCTGCCTTCACGGCGGCTGCCGCACACTAGTCCCACGTTAAACATCCAGAGGTTGTTCGGATGAAAACCACCCTCATCAACATATTGTTGTTCAAACTCGGCTGGGTCGCCTGCGTCGTTGGCGCAGCCCGCGACATGGCGTGGGTTGGGCTGGTGGCCGTGGCATTGATCTCCGCTGTTCACCTGGCCATGGCCAGCCGGCCTACGCGGGAGCTGGTGCTCCTGGGCGTCGCGGCCTTCATTGGCATCACGTGGGAGTCGCTTCTCGTCGCGCAGGGCCTGCTCGACTACGGTCGTTCCGGCTCGCCCTTTGGCGTCGCGCCCTACTGGATCGTCGCCATGTGGGTGCTGTTTGCCACCACGCTCAACGTAAGCATGAACTGGCTTAAGAAGCACCCGCTGCTTGCCGTCGTGGCCGGCGCCATCGGTGGTCCCCTGGCCTTCGTGGCCGGTGAGCGCCTCGGTGCCGTGCAGTTTGCCGACCAGCAGCTCTCGCTTGCCGTGATCGGCATCGGCTGGGCGCTGCTTCTGCCGATCCTCGTGTGGGTTGCCAAGCGCTACAACGGCCACGCCGCGCCCGAAGGCAGCCTCGCACGGCCGATGGCGCTAGAGACGGGAGCTTAAGTCGATGACTGCTACTTCCGCTTACCTGGCAGGCCTGCTGGCCATGTGCCTGGTCGCCGCCGGCGTGTGGCTCGCGAGCGTGCGTCTGCGCGACGTCAGCATCGTCGACAGCTTCTGGTCGCTGTTCTTTTTGCTCGGCACGATCGTCTACGCAATTGTCACGCCGGACTCCGGCCCACGGGCCGTGTTGCTCATCGCCCTCGTTGGCGCGTGGGCGCTGCGGCTCGCCGGCTACATCACCTGGCGCAACCACGGTACCGGCGAAGACATCCGCTACGTGGCGATGCGCGAGCGCAACGGCGAGTCTTTCACGTACACGAGCCTGTATCGCGTGTTCATTCTGCAAGCCGTACTGGCCTGGTTCATCTCCCAACCGCTGCTCGCCGGTGTCATTGCTGGCAGCCCTCTGAACTGGCTGGACGCGGCTGGCGTTGCGGTCTGGGCGCTGGGCTTTTTCTTTGAAACCGTTGGCGACTACCAGCTCGCCGCGTTCAAGGCCAACCCCGATAACAAGGGCAAGGTTATGGACCGCGGTCTGTGGCGGTACACGCGTCATCCCAACTACTTCGGCGACTTCTGCGTGTGGTGGGGCTTCTACCTGATCGCCGTCGCCGGCGGTGGCTGGTGGACCATCGCGGCGCCCGCCCTGATGTCCTTCCTGCTGCTCAAGGTGTCAGGCGTCGCGCTGCTGGAAAAAGACATTGGCAACCGCCGCCCCGGCTACGCCGAGTATGTGCGCAGCACCAACGCCTTCTTTCCCGGCCCGCCTCGCGCCGCCGGTCTCAACGAACCCGTCAACGGAGACATCTGATGAACACTGCAAAACTGCCGGTGCTCATAGCAGTCGCCGCCGCTGCACTGCTGCAGCCAATTAGCATCACCGCCGCGCCCGTGGGTGCCGCAAGCGAATGGCGCTTTCGAGTACTGCTCGACAATAAGGAAATCGGCTTTCACGACTTTCGTATCAGCCGTGATGATGCGGGCAAGGTGGTCGACAGCGATGCGCGCTTCGACGTGAAGATATTCTTCATTAATGCCTTTTCCTACAGGCACCGCAACCAGGAAGTCTGGGCGGGCGACTGCCTCGCGCGGCTCGACGCTGAAACCGACAGCAACGGCAAGGAAACACGCGTGAAGGGTGAGCAGGGTGATGACCAGTTCATGCTCACCGTAAACGATGATCCCGCCGCGCTGCCGGCCTGCGTCAAAACGTTTGCCTATTGGGACCCGTCCATTATCGAAGCGGACAGCCTGCTCAACGTGCAGACCGGTCAGCTCGAACCGGTGTCTGCGTCCCGCATGGGTGAGGACCAGGTGATGCACAACGGGGAGCCGATCGACGCGGTGCGCTACCAGCTCGCGACTAACCGCGGTGACATCTCGCTGTGGTACGACGCCAAGGATGGCCGCTGGCTTGCGCTGGAAGCGCCGGCCAAGGGTGGCCGCAGGCTGCGCTACGAACCGCTGGCACTGCCTGAAAATACGCCGACGTGGCTCAGCGGGCTTGCCACCGCCGGGGAAGCCAATGAAGGATGACGCAATCAGAAGCGACGTCAGAGGCATCCGGCGGCTCGCGCTTTACGGCGTGTCGGCCATCGCCGCCGCCGGCGTCGTCGCCTGCTCAAGCGTCCCTGTGCAGGGCCCCATTGCGACGGCCAGCTACGTGGACCTGGAGCGCTTCATGGGTGACTGGTACGTAATCGCCAGCATCCCGACGTTCCTGGAAGACGACATCTACAACGCTGTCGAGAGCTACGAGCTCGACGAAGACGGCAACATCGCCACGACCTTTACCTTTCGCAAGGGCGGCTTCGATGGCAAGCAGAAAACCTACACGCCGAAAGGCTTTGTGAAGGACGAGCAGTCAAACGCGGTGTGGGGGATGCGCTTCCTGTGGCCGTTCAAGGCGGACTACCGCGTAGTATTCGTCGACGATAATTACGAGACGACCATCATCGGCCGCAACAAGCGCGACTATGTCTGGATCATGGCGCGCGCACCGCAGCTCGATGAGAGCACGTATGCCGGCCTCGTGGCCACGGTGGAGAAAGAAGGCTACGACATCAGCGAACTGCGCACGGTCCCGCAGCGCTGGGACTAGCCCGCATATCTCACCGATAGGCGGACAAAGAACAAGCGAGAGTGCGTGTAATCGGTGAGATATGCGGGCTAGGCAAGCTAATCGGTCGCGAAGTGCAGGCAGTACTCGTCAGTGCTGAGCGCGGGGTGGCCAATGCCGATTCTGCCGTTGGACCACAGCGGCAGATGCTCGCGGCGAAGGTAAACCATGGGCTGCTGGTGGATGGTCACGTAGGTGCCATTTGTGCTGCTGTCCGCGATGACGAAGCGATCCCGAACGCATTCCACCCGCGCATGAAAACGCGACGCGTAATGGGTGCGAATAACGATGTCGTTTGACGGGTCGCGGCCAATGCGCAGCACGTCGCTGCCTCGCTCGAGCCGATACGTCTGGTCCCCCAGCATGACCAGGATAGCCGTCGGTGCCGGCAGATCGGCGGCGGCATCCTCGGTGCGCATCTGGGTCAGGTCTTCACTGCGCCACGGAATATCGTAGATGACCATTTCCTCCGCCTTGCCCTTTACCTTCACGGTGTCGAAGCGCCGCGCCTTCTGGCGCAGCTCGGCGGGGAGCTGGTCCACGGTGTGCTTGGACGTGATGATCTGGCAGCGATGGGCAATGGAGGCCATACGCGCGGCCGTGTTGACGGTGTCGCCGAACATGCGGCCGCCTTCGAAGATTGCAGGGCCGCAGTGCAGACCAATGCGCACCATGAGGTCGCTGCCGGTTTCGGTCGAATGCTCCACGACCGCGGCCTGCAGCGCGCAGGCGGCCGACACCGCTGCGGCGGCATCCTGGAACCGGCACATGATTTCGTCGCCGACCGTTTCCACGACCATGCCGTTGAGCACCACCACCAGGTGGGCCATGTGATTTTCCAGCGCAACAATGGCTTGCTTGGCCGCTTCGTCGCCGAGCGTCTCGTACAGGCTCGTGCTGCCGACGACGTCGGCGAACAGGATGGCGTGCTCGGCTTGCAGCGATGCGCTCATCGCGCCAGTCTAGCAGACGGAAGGGCAGACATGGTTTCAAGCGACGGGCAGGCTGGCGGATAACGTTAAGTGGACTCACTGACACAAATCGTACTTGGCGCGGCGGTGGGCGAGGCCGCGCTCGGCAAACGCGTCGGCCGCAAGGCGGCGCTGTGGGGCGCGATCTGCGGCACATTGCCGGACCTTGACGTTGTGGTGCCGTTTGCCGACCCGGTCGCAACGTTCACCTACCACCGGTCGTTCAGTCATTCGCTGTTCGTGCTTGCGGCGCTGACGCCGCTCATCGTGTGGCTCATTCGCAAGGTGCATCCGCAGCACCGCGACGAGCGCGGCTGGTACGCGCTGGTGTACCTCAGCTTCGCGACTCACGTGCTGCTCGACTCGCTGACGATTTACGGTACGCAGATTTTCTGGCCTGTGGTTACAACGCCAGTGTCCATCGGCTCGGTGTTCATTATCGACCCGCTGTACACGGTGCCGCTGATCATTGGCCTTGTTGCCGTGTTTCTTGCCCGCCGCCGGCCGGCGATCGGACGCCGGGTGCTCGCGGCCGGCCTTACCTTTAGCGCTGCGTACCTCGCCTGGGGCTTTGCTGCGCAGAGCTGGGTTCACAACGTGGCGAAGGCCTCGCTCGAGCGCCAGGGGCTGGCCACCACTCGCCAGGTAACCCTGGCAGCGCCGTTCACGACGTTGATGTGGCGCATCGTAGCGATGCATGACGACGGTTACCGGGTTGGCTGGTACTCACTGGTGGAAGGCGGCGACAAGATCATCTTTGCCGACTACCCCAGCGAAACGGCACTGCTGGATGCCATGCCCGATCACTGGCCAGTGAATCGCCTGCGCTGGTTCACGAAGGGTTTTTTCGGCGTCAGTGTCGACGGCGCCGACGTGCTGATGACGGACCTGCGAATGGGCGTGGAGGGTAGCTACGTTTTCAGCTTCAAGGTGGCGGAAATCGCCAATCCGCACCCGATTCCGGTCGCCAGCACGATGGTTTCGGACAGACCGGATTTCGACAGGGTGGACGAACTGTGGGATTTATTGCTACATGCTAATAGTCGACCGAACCGGCGGCCGCTGTAGCGGTCACAACACTACGCAAAAGCCATTCACTTTTAACTCTTCGGGGGACAATTCGATGCAACAATGGACGAAAACGGGCGCGGCGGTCGCGCTGACAGCGTGGGCCGCCCTGGCAGCGGCGGGCTCCGCGGTGGCCGGAGAATTCAACAAGGTCGTCAGCATCGGTGATTCGATGCCCGAGTTCACGAATCTGCCGACGGCCGGCGGCGGGCAGATTTCGTCGGCCGATATCACCGAGGACGTTGTAGTGCTCGTGTCGCTCGCCAATCACTGTCCGTGGGTCAAGGGCATGGACGCTGACATGGTGAAGCTCGCGAGCAGCTTTGGCGGCAAGAGCGTGCGCTTCGTTGGCCTTTCCTTCAATCACCGCGAAGACGATCGCCTGCCGGCCATGAAGACGCACGCCGAGAAAGCCGGCTATCCGTTCAAGTATGCGTTCGACGAGTCGCAGGAGCTCGGCCGGGCACTCGGCGCCACGCGCACGCCGGAGTACTTCGTGTTCGACAGCGATCGCAAGCTGGTCTACACCGGTGCGCTGTATAACTCGCCGGCGAAGATCCAGTCGGACGGCTCGGTGAAGTACACGCGCGGTGAGCCGACGGAGTTCTTCGTGCAGGACGCCGTGATGGCCACGCTGGCCGGCGACGCCGTGACCCTGGCCGAAACCAAGGCGCACGGCTGCACGGTAAAGTACCAATGACACTAGCCCGCGGTTGCTGCGCACTCATGGCCGCCACGCTGCTGGCGGCCTGCGATACCGCGCAGCAACCCGTTGAGGCTTCAACAGATAGCGAGGCCGCCAGTGCTGAGACAATTGAGCTGGTGCCCGTCACGCACGCGCAGTGGTCGACGACGCTCGCCGACTACCAGCCGAACATCGTCGTTGTCGACATGTGGGCAACGTGGTGCGCGCCGTGCGTCGAGCGCTTTCCGAAGATGGTGACGCTGCATGAGCGCTATGCGAACAAGGGCGTCACTATCGTCGGCATGAGCCTGGAAGACCGCGATGATGCTGGCGCCGTCGCGGGCGCCGCCGACTTCCTGGTGCGACAGCGCGCGCGCTTTCCGAACTTCCTAATGGACGAGAACATTCTCGACAGCTTCGACAAGCTCGACATTCTCGGCATTCCCGCCGTGGACATTTACGACCAGCGCGGCAAGCTGCGCTACCGACTGACGGGCGACGACCCCAACAACCAGTTCACCGATGCCGATATCGAAGAGGCCATCGTGAGCCTGCTCGCGGAGACTTAAAGGCCGTGCTTGAACTTCGCCCCTGCTGTGAAAACTGCGCAAAGGCGCTGCCGCCGCACTCCACGGAGGCGATGATCTGCACGTACGAGTGCACCTTCTGCCGGCCGTGCGTTGAAACGGTGCTCGCAAACGTCTGCCCGAACTGCGGCGGCGGTTTCCAGCAGCGGCCGGTGAGGCCCGCGCAGGATCGCCGAAACGGTAACTACCTTGGCAATGACCCCGCGGGTGAGCGGGTGGTGCACAAGCCGGTTGACATGGCCGAGTATCGGGCGCTGCGTGAAGCGCTCCGGGACATTCCCCCCGAACATCGCTGAACCGGGCCAGCGCTCCGCCTGAATACGTATACATCCCATGAATACGTATACAGGCCGCCGCTGGTAGCGGTTTCAGCGCCTCTTTCCACGTGCGCAGCCGGGCCGGGCGCTGCGATAATACCGGCCATGAGCACAATAACGAACAAAGTGCACAGCGCTGAGCAGGGAGTCGATCCGGCGGCTCTTGAGTGGGGCCTCCCGGTACATCCGAGGGCGGGCGTGTGCATGCATATCACCTCATTACCCGGACGCTATGGCGTGGGCGACGTCGGCCAGGGCGCCCGCGATTTCATCGACCTGCTGAACCGCATGCAGGTGGGTGTGTGGCAGTTCCTGCCGACCGGCCCGACGGCCTACGGCGACTCGCCGTACCAGCCCCTGTCGAGCTTTGCCGGCAACCCGATGCTGATCGACACCGGCTGGCTGTTGCAGCACGGCTTTCTGACGCTCGGCGAAGTGGCGTCGCTGGAGGCGCTGCCGGCCGAGACCGTTGACTACGGCACGCTGATTCCCACAAAGAACGCGCTGCTGGCGCTGGCCGCCGAGCGTTTCTCGCGGGACGCGAGTAGTGAGCTGAAGGCGGCACGCGATGCATGGTTCGAAGAGAACGATGCGGCGTGGCTGCACGACTACGCGCTGTACCGAATTTTGAAGTCGCGCCACGGCGAGCAGTCGTGGGGCGAGTGGGCGCCGCAGTACGCCCATCGCGAGGCACGCAGCCTTCGCTACATCGAAGCCCTGAAGCGCCGCGAAATCGATGCGATCAAGACCGGCCAGTTCCTGCTGCACCACCAGTGGCAGGCGCTGCGCGACTACGCGGCAGAGCAAAACGTGCTGCTGTTCGGCGATATGCCGATTTACCTTGCCTTCGACAGCGCGGACGCGTGGGCCAACCCGGAAATCCTGCAGCTCGACGCCGAGCGCCGGCCGACGAGCGTCGCCGGCGTGCCGCCGGACTACTTTTCCGAGGACGGCCAGCTCTGGGGCAACCCGTTGTACGACTGGGAGCAGCACGCCCGCGGCGGTTACGCCTGGTGGATTCAGCGTCTGCGCCACTCCATGGCGATGATGGACATGGTGCGCATCGACCACTTCCGCGGCTTCGAGGCCTACTGGTCCGTACCCGCCGACGCCAGCTCCGCGAAGGCCGGCAAGTGGGTGCCAGGCCCGGCGGACGGCCTGTTCAAGGCAATCAGCAGCACGCTGGGCGACATTCCGATCATTGCCGAGGACCTCGGCGAGATTACGCCCGAGGTGGACGCGCTTCGCGAGCGCTACCGCATTCCGGGCATGCACGTGCTGCAGTTCGAGGCCGGCGAAGCCGATTTCGAC